>NZ_OAOP01000006.1 GCF_900207585.1 Bacillus oleivorans
CATTTTCCAACACCCCCATAATTACAAATAGCAGCATGATAACGGTTATAAACCCAATTCCAAGCCAGGTGTATTTTTCTTCATGTTCATTCATTGGTTTCACCTTCTAGGGCTTCTTTAACCATATGTCCAACCGCTCCGTGGTCTCCATACCAATGGTCAATCTCTTTAAAAGCCTTCTCATACCGTTCAATCGTTGCGTTTGCTTGTTGGAGTTGACTATCTGATATATGCAGATTTTCACTTAATAAAACTATCTCCTTCTGCTGTTCCTTTACTGTGGAGATAAGCCAAGCAATGTCTTCAAAAGTGATGTTAATAGGTAAATCCCCTAACCAATTTTTCTCAATCTGTTCTAATCGCTCTTTCGTTTCCATTTCCTTTTCCCCTTTCGAGTTAGGAGCTATAAAGCCCCTAACTCATGAAAAATTTATTAATTGGTAAACCAACCATTAACTTCGTAAAGATAACAACTTTCACTACAATACAAATCCATCTCTTTGCTATAAAATCTATTTCCGCACACTTCACAAACTCTGTTTTTCTTTGTAAATCTCCATCTTTGTTTTTTCATTCCCTCGCTCCTTTACTACATTAAATCCCTTACTACATCGTCAAACGTTACCCCAAACTCCCGTAATCTACCGAGTAAATACCGATTCGTTCTCGTAAATCGTGTCGTTTCTGCATCATACTCTCTTATGTCAGCAATCAATAAATCAATCTTGTGAAATACTTCTTCATCGGCTAAATTTCCAAGTCTCAATTTCATGTTGTCAAAAAACGATACAATCTCGTCTACTTGCTCTTGAGTTAAGTGATAAAACTCTAATTGCATAAGCCAATCCCCCCTTTTTTTATGCTCCTTGCTTCTTGTTGATTTTTTCTTCCTTCCAAGCGTTTAGGATTTTAATGCATTGATTAGCTTGTTGTTTGGTTAGGTTTTCTAAGTCGGTAAATTCGAAATTGTTCTTAACCTTTACTTTCAGAGACTCATACACGACACTTTCATCACATTTACCGTTAATGGCTAATTCTTTCACAATGGTTTTCATCAAGCCGATTTGTTTAGGTGAAGCTGTTTCCGGTTGCCCTTCGTTCCGTTCATCAGTTCCGGTATCTCCTTCTGGATCGTCACCAGTAGGAATCATGAATGCTTTCATAAGAGCGTATTTTTGCGCCCCTGTGATGGCTTTGTATACTGCTTTGTCTCCTGCGTCCTGCCCTTCTCCCACACCATGAATGACAAGTGTTTCTCCTGTGTCTCCGTCATGGAAAGTAAATTCAACCTTAACCGTTGCAATGTACTCGGTATGTCCTTTACGGTTCGTATGTTCACGTGTGGTATGTTCAACAACATTAGGCAGCATCATGACATTTTGTTCTGCTAGCACTTCACGTATTTTTTCCTGTACGTCTGATTCAGTAGCATATTTGTAATTATTAAAGCTGTTAAAACCTTTTTTTTGAATGTATTTGACTGATTTCATTACTTCGACTAGCTTAGAAACCAATTTACGTTCAGTCATTCTTCCATCACCTCTATTTCCACGTTAGCCCCTTCTTCTCTCCACTTACTGATGACAGAGAAGGGGATTTCTTTTAGTCCAGTTTCAGAAGGTACAAAGAAACGATTATTGGATTGGTAGACAATCATTTCATTTCCTCCCTGACAAAAAACTTTGCGTGGAACTTTTCTTTCCATGCCTTAACTATTCTGAATGGGAACGTGCCCTTCATTATTTCTGTTGTGCTTTGCTTAGTGCCTTCAAATAATTGTGCTAATTGTTTCCCTTCTTCCTCTGTCTTTATCTGATGTTTTGATACTTCGACATCAAATCCCAAATCTAACAGTTCTCCGACTGTAAATTCTCGATAATTTTTTTGCACTTTCTTGTCCTCCTTGTGATATAATCACACTAGATTATTTTGTTTTGGGCTTTTAGGATGGCGGTCCTTTAAGCCTTTAGTTTTTCTAAGACAGCATTGTATTGTTTAAGTAGCCTTTCTTCTTTGACGTTGCATTCTTCAAGGATTCGGATAGAATCTTTGTATTGTTCGATTTTCCGTTTATTTTCTTCTAGCTGCCTTTGGTGATAGTCTCTATCCTTTTCTATCTCCCTTATGGCTTCGTTCACGGCATTTTTCCCTCCCACTTAATTTCTATATCTGTCATGTCGTGAATCCTCACAAACCGCCATACAGTTTGTTCTATGACTTCTATCCCCTCGCGATCTACCCTATCCCGAAACTTTAAGTACACTTCATCTTCATCTGGTAAGTAACCTTCATCGTGACAATCGCATAGATAATAAAAAATATCGTCTGGCAAAGTGGATCCTGGTTCAGTCGGTAATGAGTATTTAAACCGCGGTAGAATCATCGGGTTCTCGACCATATTCATCACCTTTTAAGTCGTAGTATGTGGAAACACTAACCGGCCCATATTTCTCCGTTCTAAACCCTGCATTCCTTTCGCTTCTCCACTCGACAGGTACTAATCCAAGGGGTGATCCGAATTCAACGAATGTCTTTTGGGCGTTTTCTCTTGAGCGTTTACCGTAATTGTCCATACTGTGGAATTTAATCTCTACATCAGCACCCATTTCTAAAGCCTTCTTAATTACCTCTAACTGTGTTTCGATTGTCATTTTCATTTCCTCCCTTAATTCGCTTTATTTAAGAATTTGTTGATAAAATACATCTGACCTTTGCCAGTTACCTTTGGAGTTTTGTTGACGCTTATATGTCCGTCTGAGTGTGTTATTGATGTTTCTTTAATTTCAAATAGTTCCAGTTCCATTGATTTTTGAGTTGGCATGTTATAATCAGTGCCGTATCTTTTAATGAGATAGCCTTTATCTCTAAGCCAAGCGAACAATCTCTTCTGTCCCATTTCTACACCGTTTTGTTTAAGTAGTTTTGCAAGTTCTCCAACAAGTATTGAAGTTTTTGAACTAGCTACGCTGTCTGCAAATAATACTTTAGGTAGATTTTCTTTAATCGTTTGTTCAGCTTCTATTCTTTTAGTCTGTTCTTCTTTTAATCTAGTGGCCAAGTCTATTAGAAAGTCAGGGCTAGTTAATGCTTGCTCAAGTGTTTGCTTAGTCATGTATGCACCATGTTTGCGGATGGACGGGATTACTTCGTGCGTGATCCAGCGTTTAAATTGTTTTGCTTCCGCTTTTCGACTCCCTAAAATCAAAGAGTAAAGCCCAGGTTCATTAACAATGTTTATCTCTCCTGATAAGCCCCCTAGATTAAATCTAGTCACCTCATCAGAATCCAATCTTTTCAATGCATCCGTGGTATTTCTTATTTCCAGTACCTCACACACATCTTTTGCTACAAACCAAATTTCTTCCCCTTTTACGACTGTTCTTACGTCATTTGCTCCGTATCGAAATACATTTGTTAGTTCGTTCATTTCTCCATCTCCTGTTTTGATTTAGCCTTATTGTTCGTTTAACCAGGTAAGCAAGAATTCTTTGACTTGTCTTGCTGGAAAGTACCACTTGCCCCCTACTTTTGTTTTAGGGAATTTCGGGTGAAAGAAAAATTCCTTTTGAATGGTATTCCAGCTCATGCAAGTTCTTCTTTTAAGCTCACTAGCATCCCAGAAAACTAACTCGGCATCGATTTCCTTGACCTTTTCTTCGAGTTTTTGAAGGTACATCTTTCTGACTTCTTGCTCGTCAATCTGTACTTGGATCAAGTTCTATCACCTCTAAACTCTGAATCTCTGAAACTATTTCTTTTAAGAGCGTTTCCTTACGCTTTTGCTTTTCTTCTTCCGTCAATTACCTCACCCTTCCTTTAAAAAGTCGCCTAAACGTATACTCAATCGATAAAAAAAATGGTCCACTCTACGTTTAAGATGGTACCAAGTTGTTTTGCAAGCTCCACAGACGGCTTTCTTTTTCCATTCAGAATTCTGTTGTAATGCTGACGGGATATCCCTACCCTTCCTGCGATTTCTTCTTGCTTCATATTCATTTTAATTCTTTTTGCTTCAAGTTTTCTTTTTTCTTCCACCCTCACCATTTTTCACCTCTCTTTCCAGTCGCCTGTTCGTATACTCATAATAATCCACATATGAGCGACTGTCAACTAGGACTTTAGTATTATTTTATTAAAAACTTCTATCGCGATTTGGGTATTTAGGTCTATTTTTGTAGATTTGTGTCGCCTTTTTGTTGACACAACCAACAAACTTCCCTATTATATGTGATGGAAGGGGAGATTATCAAATGTTCGGGAAAAAATTAAGAGAATTACGCAAATTAGAAGGTTGGAAACAAGAAGAGGTGGCTAAAAAAATCGGAGTCACTAAACAAACATATAGTCATTATGAGAATGAAACAAGAACTCCAAGCCTTGGTACAATCCGTAAGTTAGCGGAAGTTTATGGTGTGGATTTAGACACTGTATTTGGTACAGATGATAGTCCAGAAATTAAGGAGAAAGGTAACGTTTATACAGTACCTTCTTTTATGTCTGTACCAATAGTAGGACAAATATCCTGTGGAAACGGGGTTTTAGCCTACGAAGATATCGAAGGCTACGAAGATGTGCCTAGCTCTTGGCTAAACGGAGGAAAGTATTTTTTCTTGCGCGCTAAAGGAGATAGTATGATTAACGCACGTATTCATGATGGGGATTTAGTCCTAATTCGTGAGCAGCCAGAAGTGGAAGACGGAGAAATAGCAGCAGTTTTAATCGATGGGGATGCTGTACTAAAAAGAGTTTATAAACAAGAAAACGGAATTAACCTTGTATCTGAAAACCCTGCTTATCCGACAAAATTCTACAGTGAAGGTGTTCAAATTCTTGGGAAGCTTAAAAAAATATTTATAAATGTATAAGGGGGAATCACTTTGGCCAGCTTCAGAAAAAGAGGGAAGAAGTGGGAATATCGTATTAGTTTTGTCGATAGACGCACAGGAAAGTCTAAGGAAAGTTCTAAGGGGGGCTTTGCTACTAAGAAAGAAGCGCAATTAGCGGCTATAGAAGCTGAACGTCAAATTCATCATTACGGTTTTGCAGAAAACGGAGACGAGTTAATCAAAGACTATGTTCTAGAGTGGCTAGAAACGTATAAGAAACCGTTTTTAAAGCCTATGACCTACTCCGTTCAAGAACGTGTTGTAAGGTTAAATATCATCCCTAGATGGGGTAATTATCGATTAAAAGAAATTACCCGCAAAGAATATCAGCAATGGATTAATGAACTGCGAGAACATTATTCAGAAGGTACGACAAGACGGATCCATAGTATTATGAACACAGCTTTAAACGATGCTGTGTATGAATATAACATTTTAAGAGAAAATCCAGCTCAGAAGATTAAAATCCCTAAAGAAACAAAACAAAACAAAGAACTGAAGTTTTTCTCTCGTGAAGAATTAGACAAATTCCTAAAAGAAGTGAAAAAACCAGTCAAAAATGCAAAATATCAACACTCAATTCAATACTATGTATTATTTTTTCTTATGTCTCATACCGGTATTCGGATTGGCGAGGCCTTAGCCTTAACCTGGGGGGACATAGATTTAGATAAAAAAACTTTAAAAGTTAATAAAACATTAGTCTATCCACTTAATTCAAAACCGAATATATCTACACCAAAAACTAAATCAAGTATCAGAGAAATAAAGTTAGATGATGAGACGGTTTACTGGTTAAAAAAACATAAAACTAACCGAAAAGAAGTTGTTCTCATGTACGAAAATTATAAGGCTCCTAAAAACAATATTGTTTTCTTCCAACATGAGGGTCGATGGCTACGTACAAACGTCGTAAGAGAATATTTCAAAGAAGTATGTAAACGCGCTAAACTTCCTGTACTATCGCCACACGCTTTAAGACACTCACACGCTGTACATCTATTAGAGGCTGAAGCCAATATTAAATACGTTTCAGAACGACTCGGACATACCAGCATAAAAATGACCGCTGACACATACCTACACGTCACTAAGAAAATTGAGGATGACGCTTTGGTTAGATATCAGCGGTATATTAATAAATAAAACTTGGGCAAATCTTGGGCAAGCCCTATTTTACTGTATCAGAAACCTTGATATACAAAGCTTAACCAATACTTCCTTCCATCTCGAACTTGATAAGACGGTTCATTTCAACAGCGTATTCCATTGGAAGCTCTTTTGTAAATGGTTCGATGAAGCCCATTACAATCATTTCAGTGGCTTCTTCTTCGGAAATACCGCGGCTCATGAGGTAGAATAGCTGCTCCTCAGAAACCTTTGAAACCTTCGCTTCGTGCTCTAAAGAAATGTTATCATTTAGAATTTCATTGTATGGAATCGTATCGGATGTTGATTGGTTATCCATGATAAGCGTGTCACATTCGATGTTAGAACGGGCACCGTCTGCTTTGCGGCCAAAGTGTACTTGACCACGGTATGTTACTTTACCGCCTTGTTTAGAGATCGATTTTGAAACAATGGTAGATGATGTGTTTGGTGCCAGGTGAATCATTTTCGCACCTGCATCTTGGTGTTGCCCTTTGCCGGCAAGAGCAATAGACAAGGTCATACCGCGAGCTCCTTCTCCTTTTAGAATAACAGAAGGATATTTCATCGTTAATTTAGAACCAATGTTTCCGTCGATCCATTCCATTGTTGCGTTTTCTTCGCAAACTGCACGTTTTGTAACGAGATTATATACGTTGTTTGCCCAGTTTTGAATCGTTGTATAACGGCAGTAACCGTCCTTTTTAACGATAATTTCTACAACGGCACTGTGTAGTGAGTTTGTTGTATAAACAGGTGCTGTACAACCTTCAACATAGTGAACAGATGCTCCCTCGTCTACAATAATAAGAGTCCGTTCGAATTGTCCCATGTTTTCAGAGTTTATACGGAAATATGCTTGTAGAGGTGTATCAACTTTCACACCAGGAGGAACATAGATAAAAGATCCGCCTGACCAAACTGCAGAGTTAAGCGCTGCGAATTTGTTGTCAGTTGGAGGAATTACTTTAGCCCAGTGTTCCTTAAAGATATCTTCATTTTCTCTCAACGCAGAATCTGTATCTTTAAAGACGATTCCTTGTTGTTCGAGTTCTTCCTTCATGTTATGGTATACAACTTCCGACTCGTATTGAGCAGAAACCCCTGCCAAATACTTTTGCTCAGCTTCCGGGATACCAAGCTTGTCAAACGTACGCTTAATTTCTTCAGGAACTTCATCCCATGAACGCTCAGACTTTTCAGAAGGCTTTACGTAGTACGTGATTTCATCAAAGTTTAGTCCGCCTAAGTCTCCGCCCCATTGTGGCATTGGCTTAGCGTAAAAATGCTCTAGGGATTTCAAACGGAAATCAAGCATCCATTGAGGTTCGTTTTTCATTTTTGAAATTTCTTCAACGATTTCGCGTGTCAGACCGCGTTTAGAGCGGAAAATGGAAACGTCACGGTCATGAAACCCGTATTTATAATCGCCGATTTCAGGCATTTTCTTTGCCATCCGTCATTCCTCCATTCTTTCTATTCTTTCAAACCCTTTTCCATTGCCTTCCATGCGAGGGTTGCACATTTAATTCTCGCTGGGAATTTGGAAACACCTTGCAGTGCTTCTATATCACCTAAATCGATTGAATCGTCGTAGTCTTTGCCTTGCATCATATCAGAGAAGACTTCAGATAGTTTTAAAGCTGTCTGAATCTCTTTCCCTTTAATGATTTGGGTCATCATAGAGGCAGAGGCCATTGAAATCGAACAGCCTTCTCCCTCAAACTTGGCAGCCTTGACTATACCATCTTCCACATTCATAGTGAGATGAATTCTGTCACCACAAGTTGGGTTATTCATGTCGATGGTTAATGTCCCATTTTCAAGCTGCCCTTTATTTCTAGGGTTTTTATAATGATCCATAATGACTTGACGGTATAAAGCATCTAAATTATTAAAAGACATCTGAAAAATACTCCTTTGCTGTGACAAGCCCTTTTACTAATTTGTCAATGTCATCTTTGGTGTTGTATAAGTAAAAGCTTGCCCGAGCCGTTGCTGAAACATTCAGCCATTTCATTAAGACTTGAGCACAGTGGTGGCCCGCACGAACTGCAATCCCTTCTGCATCGAGGACGGTTGCCACATCATGCGGATGAACATCTTGAATATTAAAGGTAACCAGACCGGCCCGTTTTGCCGAATCGATTGGTCCAAAAATCGTAATACCTTCTATTTCTGACATTTTATGCAATGCATACTCCGTTAAACTATGCTCATGCTGCGAGATATTTTCCAACCCGATTTCTTCTAGGAAATCAATCGCAGCACCTAAACCGATCGCACCTGCTATTATAGGTGTGCCCGCTTCAAACTTCCACGGGAGCTCTTTCCAGCTGGAATCATGAAGACCGACAAAGTCAATCATTTCTCCGCCGAATTCAACCGGCTCCATTTCCTCTAACAGATGCTTTTTCCCATATAATACGCCGATTCCGGTTGGACCGCACATTTTATGTGAAGAAAACGCGTAAAAATCAACATCCAAATCTCGAACATCGACACGGATATGCGGAGCTGCCTGAGCACCGTCTACTACCATTATAGCACCATTTTCATGAGCAATCTTTGTAATGTCTTTTATTGGATTGATGGTTCCTAATACGTTTGATACGTGGGTAACAGAAACTACCTTTGTATGAGGTGTAATCGTTTCTCTTACCTTATCTAAATTAAGCGTTCCATCTTCTTCTAGCGGGATATATTTTAATGTCGCACCTGTTTTCTTAGCAACCTGCTGCCAGGGAATCAGGTTACTGTGGTGCTCCATGTAAGTGATGACAATCTCGTCACCCTCTTTTACATGTTCCCTTGCGTAACTGACTGCAACCGTATTAATAGAAGTTGTTGTCCCTCTAGTAAATATAACTTCTTCCGTTGAGGAAGCGTTGATAAAGGCACGAACCTTTTCTCGTGCTCCTTCATATCGGTCAGTCGCTTTCGTCCCTAGTGTGTGAACACCACGGTGAACGTTTGAGTTATAGCCTTCATAGTAGTCATCTAATGTTTGAATGACAGATAAAGGTTTTTGGGATGTAGCCGAACTATCTAAATACACTAAAGGCTTTCCATTTACTTCTTGATTCAAGATTGGAAAAAGCTGCCGGACATCCTGCATAGAAATTGCCATTCTAATGCACTTTCCTTTCAATCACTTCCACTAGTTGTTTTTTAACACCTTCAATTGGAAGTTGATTCACAACAGGAGCTAAGAAACCAAAGATAATCAGTTTTTCTGCCTGTCTTTTGCTAATTCCGCGACTCATTAGATAATATAATTGAATCGGGTCTACACGGCCAACAGAAGCAGCGTGTCCAGCCGTTACATCATCTTCATCAATTAACAGAATTGGGTTTGCATCTCCGCGGGCTTTTTCACTTAGCATTAAAACGCGTGATTCCTGTTGAGCATCTGATTTAGAAGCACCGTGTTCGATTTTTCCGATTCCATTAAAAATAGAAGAAGCCTCATCCTTCATTACACCGTGTTTAAGGATATGACCGTTTGAATTTTTACCAAAATGAACAACTTTGGTAGTAAAGTTTTGTTTTTGGTCACCGCTTCCAACAACTACGGATTTTGTGTCACCATTGGAACCATCTCCAATTAGGTTTGTCACATTTTCTGAAATGGTATCCCCATCGTTCATAAATCCAAGCGCCCATTCAATTGTCCCGTCTTTGCCAGCAACTCCACGTCGGTTTACATAAGTAGTCGTTCCATGTGCCAGGTTGTCAACAGCTCCAAATGTAATGCGGGCGTTTGTATTGGCGATTACCTCAGCAATAATGTTAACGATTGCTTTTGATTCATCTAAAGGTGAAATGTAGTTTTCTACATATGTCACGGATGAATGGTCGTCTGCCACAACTATTACGTGGTTAAATAAGGAAACATTTGCGTCATCATGAATATAAACTGCCTGAATCGGCTCTTTAATCTCCACATTTTTAGGAACATATAGGAATGCTCCTCCGTTCATAAAAGCAGTATGAAGAGCCGTTAATTTATGCTCATCTACGTTTACGCCATTGACCATAAAGTATTTCTTTAAAATCTCTCCATGCTCTCTGGCAGCCGTAAAGATGTCTGTGAAAATAACACCCTGATCCTTCAGCTCAGGTGAGAGCTGCAAGTAGGCAGGCTGATTATTTTTTTGCACATATAAATTTTTTTGCTCTTCCAAATTGATTAACGCTTTAGCGACATTAGGAAGCTCCTCAAAGTTTTGGAATACTGCACCATTGGAAGTAAGCTCTTCAAATTGTGTAAAATTCCATTTATCTATTTTGGTTTTATCTGGTTTTGGAAGAGGAAGAGATTGGCTAAGCTCTAATCCCTTTAAACGCATTTCCAAAAGCCAGTCAGGTTCTTTTTGTTCTTTTGAAAAAGTGCGAATATACTCTGCGTCAAACCGTTTAATATCCAACGTCATTTCAATCCTCCTAGATTTACGCTTCTTGTTCTACAGTTTCGTCTTCAATACCAAGTTCTTTTTTGATCCAGTCATATCCCTCTGCTTCTAAGCGCTGAGCAAGTTCAGGACCTCCGGATTTAACAATTCGTCCTTGCATCATAACATGTACGTAATCTGGAGTAATGTAGTTAAGTAATCGTTGATAGTGAGTAATGATTAGGCATCCAAACTCATCACTTCTCATTTCATTGATTCCTTTTGATACAACCTTTAATGCATCTATGTCTAATCCAGAGTCAATCTCATCTAAGATCGCAATCTTAGGCTCGATCATCATAAGTTGAAGAATTTCGTTGCGTTTTTTCTCTCCGCCTGAAAATCCTTCGTTCAGATATCGTTGTGCCATATCTGGATCCATTTCTAGTAATTCCATTTTTTCATCCATTGTGCGAATGAACTTCATAAGTGAAATTTCATCGCCTTCTTCACGGCGGGAATTAATGGCCGAACGTAAAAAGTCAGCATTGGTAACACCGCTAATTTCACTTGGATATTGCATTGCGAGAAATAGTCCGGCACGGGCTCGTTCGTCTACTTCCATTTCCAAAACATTTTCTCCATCTAATTCAATCGTTCCTTGAGTGACTTCATATTTAGGGTGACCCATAATAGCTGAAGAAAGAGTAGATTTACCAGTACCGTTTGGTCCCATGATGGCATGAATTTCGCCACCTCTAACTTCAAGGTTAACCCCTTTTAAAATTTCTTTTCCATCGATTTCTACATGTAAATCTTTAATTGTTAAAGCAGAACCAGCCATATAACATATACCTCCGTTTTCTATCTCTTAATAGAAGAGTGATTCTCAGTTTATTCTCATTACAATCTTATAACAAATAAAAAATGTTAGCAACACATACAAACTGTATGATTCTCCTCACACTTTACCATAGATAAGCTATGAAGTCTCCCCTTTTGCAGGGCTGATTTTTCAGAAAAAATAAGGTGGTTTTTTTCTTTTTTAATGTAACCTAAAATTTAAAAAAACCAGTCTATATTAAAGTGATAGACTGGTTACCATTATTTACTTCCTTTATGATTTTATTGCAAAATGGTCGAGATGAGCGAGCATTTGCCTGCTTAGAAAATATTCCTGTTCCCGTTTCTTTTCTACTCTCATTCTTACATCATGCTTTTGACAATAGACCTCATAGCCAATCCCGTGGGCTTGATGCATGGCCTTTTCCATTTCGGTCGTTACCTTTAATTGAAGAGGCTGAATAATGAATCAATCCTTTCATTTTTCAAAACTTAAACACGGTTATCATGTTATCATGGCGGAGTTTTGACGACAATTTTGAAATAACGGCAAATTCTTTGCAATTAACCGGTAAATGGGGATGAGAGTAACTAACCTCCCGGATTCACACAATTTTCCTTATTTCCTCCATATATAAGCTTGACATACAAAAAGCCCCTTATAAAAGGAGCTTAATGCATTTGCTGACCTAGTTCTTTGATGGCTTCTTGGACCAGTGTAACCCCTTGGCTTAAAGCTGCACCACCGCCAAACGCGGCAGTTACTCCAATCACTTCTAATATTTCTTCCTCAGTGCATCCCTGATCTAAGCAGCCCTTTGTGTGGTAAATAATGCAATATTCATCTTGAGAATAGAGACTGATTCCAAGTGCGATAAGCTGCTTTTGTTTTTGGTTAAGAGTTCCTTCCTGAAAGCACGTCTGAGTAAATTCATTAAACCTATGAACAAGGTCAGGCATTTTTTCGGTATAGGCACCAAGACCAACCTTATATGCATATAGTGAATCGGTTACTGAATTTCTTGTTTGATTATGCTCTTCCATTTGCTTCACACCTTTCAAGGCAATTTCATAGGTAGTATGAAGCAGGTGGATATTTAATATACGTTTAGGGGTTTTGTTTATAATTGTGCTTGTTTATAACTATTCTCTAGCTCTCTAGCATGATTAAGTCCTATATAACCTTATCAAGGACAATTTAATCGCTTTAACATCCGATTTCATCTTTAGGAGCGTTTATCAAGGACTTTTCTTCTTGTTTTTTATCCAGTTTGGTCCTTTAGAAGCTCTTTCAAGGACTTTTCTTCTTGTTTTTTATCCAGTTTGGTCCTTTAGAAGCTCTTTCAAGGACTTTTCTTCTTGTTTTTTTTCCAGTTTGGCCTTTAGAAGCTCTTTCAAGGACGATTCCTCTTGTTCTTTATCCAGTTTGGTCCTTTAGAAGCTCTTTCAAGGACTTTTCTTCTTCTTTGCCATTCAATTCAGTCCTTTAGATTCTCTTTTAAGGACGTTTCTTCCTCTTTCCAATCCAGGTTGGTCCTTGAAAAGGTTTATGAAGGACATTTGCCCGCTCATTTTCTTACTAGTGCCCTGTATCACTCTCTTCCAAAAGCAAAAATCCCGCTGCTGCTCTTAACAGCCACGGGATTTAAAATCAATTATTCTCCAGAAACCGGTACAACTGCACCGCCGTATTCTTCTAAAATAAAGTTTTGAATTTCTTCAGAGCGAAGAACCTCAATCAATGTTTGAATCGCTTCAGAATCTTCATCACCTGAACGAACAGCAATTACGTTGACATATGGAGATTCACTATTTTCAAGAGCGATTGCGTCTTCAACAGGGTTTAGTCCATTATCGATTGCATAGTTAGAGTTAATTAAAATTGCATCCCCTTCGCCTTCCTCGTACAGTTGTGGCAGGAGAGCGGCTTCATAATCGTATTCGAACTGAAGGTTTTTTGGATTTTCTACAATGTCTTTCACTTCAGCAGCTGTTTTTTCAACATTTTCATCTAACTTAATAAGACCCTCATTTTCTAGCATCGTTAAGATACGGCCATGATCAGGAATTGAGTTACTCATAATAATCACAGCACCATCTGGTAAATCCTCAAGGCTGTCATATTTCTTAGAGTAGACACCGATTGGCTCAATGTGGATGCCGCCAGCATTAACAAAGTCATAACCATGTTCCGCAATTTGAGCTTCTAGGTAAGGAATGTGCTGGAAGTAGTTTGCATCCAAAGTTTCGTTATCAAGGTCTTGATTTGGAAAAATATAATCTGTGTATTCCTCGATTTGAAGTTCAATTCCCTTTGCTTCAAGAAGCGGTTTAGCCTTCTCTAAAATAACAGCGTGAGGCACGTTAGAAGCTCCCACAACTAGTGTTGTAGTCTCTTCTTCGGCAGCATCATTATTCGCATCTCCATTGCCTTCTGCACCTTCATTTTCATTGTTTGCAGTGCCACATGCAGCTAAAACAAGGGCAAAAGAAAAAATGAATATAAGTGAAAACCATTTTTTCATTTCTTTCTCTCCTTATCGTTTGTCTAAAATTTTTGTTATAAAATCTCCAATAAATTGGAGGACGAACACAATGATTAGTACGAGAATTGTGGCTGCCAAAGTAACGTCTTCCCGGCTGCGCTGGAACCCGTCTAAATACGCCAATGTTCCAAGTCCGCCGGCACCAATTACGCCAGCCATCGCAGTATACCCTACAAGGGCAATTGCGGTAACAGTTATTCCTGAAACTAAAGCAGGCATTGACTCAGGAAGCAGCACCTTCCAAATAATGGTCGATGCCTTTGCGCCCATTGCCCGGGCTGCCTCAATGACACCTTTATCTATTTCTCGAAAAGCAATTTCGACCATTCTCGCGTAAAACGGAGCTGATCCAATGATGAGTGCCGGCAGCGCACCATTTGGCCCGCGGACCGTACCCATCAGGAATTTTGTAAAACCAAGCAATAACACAATCAATATGATGAATGGGATCGATCTGAAAATGTTGACAAACCCAGATGTTACGACATTGACCAGACGGTTTTCCCATAGGTTTCCTTTTGACGTTAAAAATAATAATAGTCCTAATAAAATTCCAAAGATAAAGGTAAAAACAACAGAAATTCCTGTCATATATAACGTTTCTTCTGTTGCCACCCACATATTTTCCCAGTCAACATTAGGGAACCATGTGCTAAGCATTTGTTAACACCTCCGTCCCCACTTGCTCTTTCTCTAAGAAGGATAGAACCTTTTCAATATCCTGATCAGCCCCATTTAAATGGATGAACAAGGATCCATATGAACCATGCTGTGTGTGCGAAATTTTCCCCTGAAGGATATTAACCGAAACCGGATATTCACGAATAATCGAAGTGATGACAGGTTTCTCTGCACTTTCACCAACAAAGGAAAGCTTTACAATTTTTCCTTCTGGATATTGTTTAATTAAATGATCAATCGTTTCTCTAGCCTCTTCTGGTTCTGTTACCTGCTGAACAAATCGTTTGGTTACAGGCTGCTTCGGATTTTTAAATACATCTAACACAGAACCAATTTCTACGACCGAACCCGCTTCCATGACGGCTACACGGTGGCAGATTTTTTGAATCACATGCATTTCATGTGTAATTAACACAATAGTTAGCCCTAGTTTTTGATTAATATCTACAAGTAATTCAAGAATAGAATCTGTGGTCTGTGGGTCAAGTGCTGAAGTGGCCTCATCACATAACAACACTTTTGGGTCATTGGCCAGTGCTCTTGCAATCCCTACTCTTTGTTTCTGACCGCCGCTTAGCTGAGACGGATAAGCTTTCTCTCTTCCTTCAAGTCCAACAAGTTTAATGAGTTCATTAACTTTAGCAATCCGTTCTTTTTTCGGAATACCTGCAATTTCTAATGGAAAAGCTATATTATCAAAAACCGTTCTCGACCATAGTAAATTGAAATGCTGAAAAATCATTCCGATCTTCTGTCTTGCCAGACGCAGGTCTTTACCTTTAATGGATGAGATGGTTTTCTCGCCCACTTGGATCTCTCCATCTGTTGGTTTTTCCAATCCGTTCAGCATTCGAATAAGTGTACTTTTACCAGCTCCGCTATAGCCGATTACACCGAAAATCTCACCATCTTTGATTTCGATGTTAACATTATTAACAGCTTTAATCGTGCCTTGCTTTGATTTAAATAATTTGGATACCTTTTGAATCGAAATCAATTTCGTTCACCCTCCCTTTTTTCTTAGTATTCGTATAAAAATAATCAGTTTAGTAGTCAGAAGAAAGAGTACTTTTTTCCAATCATTAAAGAACACTTGGCTAGCGACAAGCCTTTAGGCGCAGGCGATTGGCTAGTTGCACTTATCACGCTCGGAACATGTAAAGCTTGTCTAGGACATCCTGTCAGCCGTACTTTATTCCTAAAAATTGTAACTACGCCGAATTTACTTCTTTGCCTAAAATTTTATACACTTAAAGTGCAAAAAAGCCTTTCTGCACACAAATGAGCAGAAAGGCTTTTACACATGATGTAAACTTCCTTCCCCTCATCTCTCAAAGCATCTTGCTTTGCGTGAATTGGCACCATTTCAATACGCACATTGACGGTTGCCGGGTTTCATTGGGCACTTCCCTCCACCTCTCTCGATAAGAGAAAACAACAGTATATTAAATTTTTAATAGATATCAAAAAACAATACGAGAGTAATAGTATCACGGTGTTTTTTACATGTCAAATAAAAAAATTGAAAAAACTATGACTTATTTAACCAGCAAAGTGATTCTAATAACAAAACGGTGCGATAGGTTCCTTTAATGCTAATTTCTCTTTGTTTAAATAAGGTTTGCAGCATCTCAGTTCCGGCTAAAAGCTTTTGAATCGATTGGGCATTTCCGCGCACTGATACATCGGGCTCTGTCTCTGACTCTACTTTTTCACATTTGTCTTTTGCAAGAATAAAGTTTATTTTCTCCTCATCACTCTCAATCGAGACGATCGTTTGATATGGAGGAATGAGCAAATGCAAATCAGTTCGATCCTCTAATCGGTCTAACCATGATAAAACTTTCTCTTTCATTTGAATACTCCCCCTCTTAAAATCGATACTTTAAGATTTCGGTTAGGAGGGAAAAATATCCTTTTATAAATGTTCGACAACTTATCCGGCTGTATTACTAACTTCGACTTTTTGACTGTTAGCAAGGCGTTCAAAAAAAGAACTCCTAAGCATGAAAAAGAAGTAAAAAGAGCCAATCACATACAATACAGCTGTTATTGAAAATACTGCCGCATATCCCCAGTATGCGCCGTATTGAATCACGATTCCGGTAGAAACCGGCCCCATTACAGCCCAGCCTAAATTGAAGACCATTTGGTTGACTGAGTTAGCGAGCCCTTTCATCTCATTATCAACCTTTCCCATAACAAGTGAAGCCTGAATAGGATTTCCGGCATTCATAAGGGCCTGGCGGAATAAAAAGGCTACCCCAGCCACCCATAAATGCTGCGTATAGGCTGTTATTAATAAGAACGGAAGGGATAAAAGCTGAAGGTAAAAAACGGCGTTGACTTCCCCTACTCTTTTTACAACAGCCGGACCGATAAACATTGCAATCGCCGTTGCAGCCTGGCCGCCGGATATAATCAGACCCACAATCGACGGACTTGCCTGGAAGCGATCAGCAAAATATAGATTTAGGTAAGGGATAACAAGGCCTGCACCAAATCCAATTAAAAGCTGGGAAAATGCAAAAATAGCAATTAATATTAAACTGTTTTTCTTTTCTTTCCAATTTTGTACAGTCGGTATTCTTTTTTCGGATTTATTTTTCCTTATTTTTGCCGTTTCTTTTAATAAAAATAGAGGAATGACACTTACAAAGAAAAGGATACTGCCTAAAAGCAGGGTCCATCGAATCGCCAGTAATTCTGACATGAACAGGGAGAGAAAATCAGTTAGCCCGCCGCCTATTAAATTCCCGATAACATTCGAAGCAGTCATAACAGCAAAGTGAAAGCTAAACAAATGGACTCGTTCCTGAGGTGTCGAGTTTTCCGCTAACCATGGGACAACGGAAACCTGAAAAAAGGCCATGACCCCCCCTGTTAAAAACGCAAACAAGAGCAGCAGGTTCTCCATTTCAAAAATTCCCCGAAACAATAAGGAAACGGCGGCCATAAAGGAACCAACGATCATAACCTGTTTCCGGCTCGTTCTATCACTAATGATCCCTGCTGGAATTAAAACAATCGCTGTGGCTAGTGAAGTTAATGCAATAACTTGCCCATTTACTTCTTCATTATAGCCTAGCTCACGCACGTAAAAATTATAGATGACAAGGAAGATCCCCATGCCAATTTGTGAAAGAATATTAGAAGCTTGGGCAAGCTTAACATTCCGGTGATATCCTTTATATTGTTTGACCCAACCGTTTATAAACACCATCAGAAATTTCGCCTTTCGAATTATTAATCTCTACCTAATAATATGAACTTTTGAAGAGTGTGTAAATGAAAAAATATTAAATTTTGGAAAATTAATTTTTCTGAAACGCTGTTTTCGCAAAGATTGTTGTTTTCGAAAAGGGTTGTTGATTTATCCAATAAATAACATATAATGGAAGAAAGGTGTTCTTCAACTAAACCAGCTAATAGTTTGTCAATTTTTTTCATTAAAAACTTAAAATCTTTCATGCTATACTAAAAATGTGCATGCCAAATAACCTTCCGAACCCAAATATTTGGAAGGTTTTGTTTCATTTAGTTAGAATTAGGCTCTATGCTATATCTTGGAAAGTCATTTTGTTTTTTAACAGGGCAAAAATCCAATGTAAGAGCTTGTTTACACAAGCAATCACTGCTACTTTAAAAGGCTTTCCTTCTTCGCGTTTTTTATCATAAAATTCCCGCATTCTTTTGTTGCGAGGGATGATTTCATTGGTAGTTTTCTTTTTACGACAATCACGAATGGCACAGCGAACAGCCATATACAAAGCGTGCCTAAGTCGACTAGATCCTCTTTTTGTAATTCGGTTTTTGGTGGCAGAAAACTTACCAGAAGACACTGGGATCTACTCCAGCGAATGCTACAAGCTTTTTAGGGTTATTAAATCGATCTATCTCACCAATCTCAGAGATAATCGTTGCAGCGATTTTTTCTCCTATACCTGGGATAGATTTGATGATATTATATTCTTCAATTTCTTTAGCGAGGGCATCTATCTCTGACTCTAACTTTGATAGATGCTCTTTGTATTGAAGAATCATATTGATATACAAACCAAGACTTAAAATATGGCTCTGATAAACTGTCTTCTCAAACGGATTACGTGCTGCTGCCTCTTTAAGCTGAATCGCCTTTTCACTTGCCCACCGAATTGATCGACTCTTACATAGTCCGGATATAGTGTCTGTTATCTTTTCGTCACTTGCCGTTAAAATATCCTCGGAAGAGGGGAACTCTAATAGAGTTAAAAGCGATACAACCGAATACAAATCACCAAAAACCCCTTTATATTCAGGAAACACTTGCTCAAGAACTGCTTGAAACTGAAGCTTTGTTTGAATCATTACACCAGTAATATTTTCATGTTGCCTAGTAAGGTTTCGAAGATTTAATAGTTGGATCCCACGCTTTTTATAAGGCTCTAATTCCTCTTTATAAAACAGCTCACAAAGAAGGTATGCGTCAACGGCATCTGTCTTTACTTTTCTTAAACTTGACCCTCTTGCTTTATACGAAATCAATGGGTTAATGATAATTAACAAATAACCCTGTTCTTCCAAAAAATGAACGACGGGTGTTTGATAGTGTCCAGTAGCTTCTAAAACAATTGAAGGCTTCTTTCCACTCACTCTTTTCACATCCTCAAGAAACACTACAAGTGAACTAAGCCCCTCAACAGTATGTGAGATCTTAAAGCTGTTACGATAAGGTTTTCCTTTATCCAAAAAAGCTTGAACCTGACTTTCTCCTTTTGATACATCCAGACCAACGACTGGATTCATTTATTTCTCCTCCTAAACTAGTAAATTGCCAGTAACCCCTAATACCTCCATGCAGTGTCACAGCTTCGCTTGTTATACGAGATCTAAGTCCCAACCAGCCTCAATCATGTTTCTACAAGTAGGGGGCGAACGGTTTAGCTGACGGGGTCAAAGCCCCACGGGCAGTTACGTTCTACCCTGGCTACTGATATAAGGGGTAGCGTCAGGAAAATGCGGATTTACAACGTTAAGGAAATCAAAATATAAAAAGTCTAATTTCTCGGTGTTATAAGTGAAAAATTAGGCTTTAGTTACTTCATTAAAGCGCCTGATTGTTGAAGACTAAAGTTTATACCACCAAGAAAATTGATGTGCTCTTATCCTAACAAATTTTATTTAGGACTTACATGTATGCCTTCACTCTCTCGCCAATCTGCGTAAAGTATACGCTTTACATTATCATATCCATTGGTAGTTAATTGGTTATCTAACCACTGTTGATCAAATCCGAGTTCATGTAAATTATCCCATAAAATTTCCCCATCTATAATTAACGATGTTGGGAGGTCTACTGGACTTTCTGGAAGATTGAGATCTTGCTTGTCTGGTTTTTGATACTTGGATTTTAATAATAAACTTATTTGCCCATTAGCTTCCAATATACCGTATTTGACTTCGCGAACTGAAAAGACATTATTTTGACGGAGTATACTCAATACTTGATTTACATCCAATTTGTTCTTTGTAAGTAACTTTCTGTCCATAACACCATCTCGAATGATGATGTTAGGATTGCCTAATAAGAGAGAACGTGTCGATTTATTTTTTAGAGTCATAAACTCTATTCCCAACATAAGAAACGTCCACAATCCGATGGCATATAAAAAATGAAAAATCCCTACCTTATCTTCATAAATGGTATTTCCTAAAAAATCTCCAAGTACTAACACAAAAACTAAGTGAAACGGGGTTAACTGATAGATGGATGTTCTGCCTGTTATGATAATGATAAAAAATAAAGTTGCAAAACCAACGATGACTTTGATCGTCAGTAAACCAATATTAACTTCTTCCAAAGTTTTTTCCTCCAATTTAAATTTTACTTAGTTGTAAGATCTTGAGGTTTAGATAAAGAGGCTAGTTTTAGTATTAAAGCTCGAGTTACAATTCCAACAATGATGTAATATATGAATGAATATCTGTATCTCCACTCTAAATAATTAACAAGTTTGACCCACTCGCAAAAGGGTTCACCTATATAGGCATATGTTAGTGCCATAATGATCTGGGCTAAAATAAAAGATTTCCATGTTCTAAAATATTGATATAACAACATGTAAGCTACAGGTACCATTGAAAAATCAAAAGGAAAGGCCCTAGGAATAAAAGGTAGGAATGCAATGGGGTAATCCCAAAAACTGTATTGTGCACCAACTACATCTAATAAGGTTGTTGTCAAGATAATTATGGTACCAAATAACAAAATTTCTAAAATAATGTCTCGTTTAACAAGTTTAGCCCATATAACCCAAGGCACAACTAAAAAAACGACTAGTATCCACCATTCCCAAGTTAAAAACTCATTTTTTAGCCAACCATTTAATTCTAAATGATACAGCTTATCTTCTAATAAACGTATTTCCTTAAGATTTTCAAATATATTATCTATTGATATCACCTCTATATTTAAATGAAAAGGTAACAGATATTTTTGAATTCAAACTCTTTGAGCTGCCTTTTTAGTATTACCGTTTTTTAGTAATGAATTTCCATCGTAAATAAGAAAAAAACCCATGTTGAAAGTTCTTCTAACACGGGTTTTCGACTTTTTTCAAATGAATCAGAAATATTTTAAAAACAATCAAATTTTTTAAATCTAGATTTAAGATAGAACAATAAAAACAGGAAACATCAACTTATAATAATGGAGAAAGCAGGCGAGAACCCTGTTCAACAATGCGCTCGGTCAGGGTTCGTTGCAACAAGTCTTCAATTCTTAATGGTACAGAATCAGTAAGATCCCTCTCGAACTGCTCTGTGAGTTCCCTTGCCACATCAGCACTGTACACGACTTGACACACTTCATAATTCAGGCGAAAACTTCTCATATCATAGTTTGCTGCGCCTACTTCTGCAATTTCCTCATCAATGATCATCAGTTTCGCATGTAACATTCCTTTATCGTACTGGTAGATTTGGACCCCAGCTTCTATAAGTTCCCCGTAATAGGTACGACTTGCAAAGCCCACGATTTTTTGATCAATATGGCGAGGAACAAGTAATCTTACCCGTACACCACGAGCCACAGCTGTCTTTAATGCCATAATAATATCTGTTTCTGGTATAAAGTAGGGCGTTGTTATATCAATGGTTTTGGTCGCTTGTGTTATACATATAAAGTAAGCTTGACGAATAACTGGTGTAGGAATTCCAGGGTTTCCTTCCAACGTATGGATGTATGCTTTTTGCAATTCTCCTGTCTTTGTTTGGGTATTGTCTGTTTTACCTTCTATAGGCCATAACTCAGATCCTAATTCGGCAGACCATCTTGAAAGATCTATGCTGCCGGTTGGATTGATTTCCTTTGATTTATATTTTGGGATTTTAGTGGCCTTTTTCGTTGCCTCAGATTTTGTTTTTGACTTTATCCGTTCTGGTACAGCGATATTCCAATGAACGTCGAAGATAGTCTGCAAGTCGCCTGTTGCTTCCCCTATAATTTGCAAATGAGTGTCCCTCCAAAATCCTACGTCTGGCTTTAATCCTGTATATTCATACCCAACGTTCATACCGCCAGTAAAGGATTCCTTTCTGTCAATCGTCACAATCTTACAATGATCCCGATAATTCCAATTGGACAAAATCCAGGGAAAACTTAAAGGAAATATTGTCCGACATTCTATCCCTGCTTCCACCATCTGAAGAATTTTTTGACGCGGAAATTTTTTACTCCCCCAACCATCTCTAATAAAACGAACCCGCACTCCATTTACTGCTTTTTCGATCAGCAGTTCTGTGATGCGATTACCAATTTGGTCGTTCCGATAGATGAAATATTCCAGATCAATGGTTTTTTGGGCTTTTTGTAGGGATTCGATAAGTTGTTCATATTTTGCTATTCCATTGTTTAGTACTTGGACTTTGCCGACTCGAAGCCCGCCTACAGTAAAATACCTTAAAGCATCGGCGATTATCGATGCTGAATCACTATATGTATCAGGTAACTTATCAGACTCATTATGAGAAGAGGTCAATCTTTTACGATGAATAAGCTTGGGATTTGATATGCTAAGATATAGTAAGAAACCAATGACAGGCAAAACAAGGACGATTACTATCCAATTCAAAGCTTTGGCTGGCCGACGAACTTCCCAAATTGCTATGAATAAGATAAAGAACGTATTTAACAGGTATAGAAAAAAAATCCACTCCAACTAAAATTCCTCCTTAGTTTTTCCCTTAACATGTACAAACTATGTAGCAAGTATACGTTTGGAATACGAGGAATTGTTTAGATTGACCTTTTCTCATGAGACACCTCAAATAATTTTTTGTAATTAGTTTGTTTTGTCACAGGAAATTTAATGTTGGAGATGTATCGAAAAACAAAAAAGGAGGTTCGTTTTACATTTCTTCTATTTAATCCTAATATCTTCCGTAATTCTGCTGCAGCTGACTAAGTATATTCGATGTTAAAAAGACTCCAACAGGGGGCAAGGTACTACTACTAACGGGATATCCGGTAAGAGTTCTATCGGTTGTAGCAACCCATGTTCCGTATTCGCCTGCTTGTAAAGAAGGAGGTTTCATAATAAGCCTCCCATTTAAAATAAAATGTCGAATTCTAATCTGTGGATCATCAAATATGGCTAAGTTGCCATAAAATGTGGCATAAGATGAATCAAATCTTATTTGTTTGGTGTTTTCATCCCAAGATCCATTAATTGGAATAGGTGTACCACGAAAATTAACCGTACCAATTACCCTGTTATCTGTAATAGAGTTAATGGTGAGTACGCCCCAAACGATTGGTCTACCAGCTATAGCAGCATGGATACCCCATACTGATGGGAATGGAATACTAACCATTGTTTGCTGTGCAGTTTGCAATACTAATCTCCCCCTAAATTTAAAGTTTATGTTTTGAGGAATAAAGGATTAGATATCTTATTTACTACCCTATATAAAGGACCAATTCAGTATATGCACCACAAGCTGAATAATCCTTTAGACAATAGAAAAAATAACCTAGTTCCTTCTATATTTTCATTTCTAATATTCAGTACAAATAAAGATGTTTACTTTTAACGGTTAGAAGCCTCATCCTTCCGTTGAAAAATGCAGCTCATTCAAAAAATAGTTGTTAACTTTTAAGAAATCACTCGTGATGGAATCAAAAATCACGTGACAAAAAGTTGTTTATTCAACTATATGGCCTTTTCTGGAATATGGGGTAAGGAAGGACTATTTGTTCTCTTCTGATAGCTTTCTATATAATGAAGCTCTAGACACATTTGTAATTTCGCAAATTTGATTTACAGTCATATTTCCTTCTTTATATAGCTTAACTGCATAATTCATTCCTGCGTGATTTTTATGATATTTCTTTAACCGACCTTTAAACTTTCCTTCTTTCTTAGCCAACTCAATCCCTTCACGTTGTCGCATACGAATAAGATCTCGCTCTAATTGGTTAACACCAGCCATTACTGTAATTAAGAATTGGCTGTATGGATTATCATCTGATAAATCTAGCCATGTATCTTTTAGTGATTTTAAGCTTGCTTTTTTTTTCCGTATGTTATCGATTAATTCAAATAGGTCTTGTGTGCTACGAGTAATTCGAGTTAAGTCTGTAACATAAATGATGTCATCTTCCTGTAGATCCTCTAACATTTTTTGAAGTTGCTCGCGATCCTTTGTTGCTCCAGAAACTTTTTCTTCGTATATAATATCCATTCCAATTTCATTTAGCTGCTCAAATTGCCTTGAAGGATTTTGGCTGGTCGAACTAACACGTATATAACCGATTTTCCGCAAAATATCACCTCGTTTTTGAGACAAGTCTTATGAGACGCTCTTAACTATGATTTTATCAGTCTACCACACTTGTATCAATAGAGTACACTCTATTGATATATAATTGAACTAATTAACTGAATAATTATAGAAATGGGATGATACTGAATGAAAATTGCGAGAGGTAGAGAATTGCTTACACTGGAACAGAGGCAGGATTTTATGCAAATCCCTGAAGATGAATGGATATTGGGGACCTACTTCACTTTTTCCAAACGGGATTTAGAAATAGTTAATAAGCGAAGGAGAGAAGAAAACCGTTTAGGGTTTGCTGTTCAATTAGCTGTTCTTCGGTATCCCGGTTGGCCATACACTCATATCAAAAGCATCCCGGAATCAGTCATACATTATATATCGAAACAAATCGGTGCCACTCCATCTTCGATTAGTCTTTATCCTCAAAGAGAAAATACACTTTGGGATCATTTGAAAGAACTTCGAAGTGAATACGACTTTGTAACTTTTACTCTAAGAGAATATCGAATAGCACTTAAGCATCTTCATCAATTAGCTTTTGAAAATGGCGATGCCATACATCTACTACATGAATGTATAGATTTTCTAAGAAAAAACAAAATCATACTGCCTGCTATTACTACACTTGAAAGAATGGTGTGGGAGGCAAGGACAATGGCTGAAAAGAAACTGTTTAATACTGTTAGTCAATCTCTTACAAATGAACAAAAAGGAAAGCTTGAAGAGATCATTACTTCGCAGCATCCATCCGAATCCAATAAAACGATATTGGGTTGGTTAAAGGAACCACCGGGTCATCCTTCACCCGAAACATTTCTAAAAGTAATAGAACGACTCGAATACATACGAGGAATGGAATTAGAAACGGTACAAATTAGTCATTTGCATCGCAATCGCCTGTTACAACTATCTCGCTTAGGCTCAAGATATGAGCCATATGCATTCCGTGACTTTCAAGAAAATAAGCGATATTCGATATTAACCGTCTATTTATTACATCTTACTCAAGAGTTAACGGATAAAGCTTTTGAAATTCATGATAGACAAATACTTAGTCTGTTATCAAAAGGCCGTAAGGCTCAAGAGGAAATTCAGAAACAAAACGGTAAAAAGCTGAATGAGAAAGTTATACACTTTACGAACATCGGACAAGCTTTAATCAAAGCAAAAAAGGAAAAATTAGACGTTTTTGAGGTTTTAGAATCCGTTATCGAATGGAATTCTTTTGTCTCTTCGGTCGAAGAAGCTCAGGAGCTTGCACGCCCTGCCGACTTTGATTATATAGACTTACTGCAAAAACGATTTTATTCACTTAGAAAATATACGCCAACGCTATTAAGGGTATTGGAATTTCATTCTACAAAAGCAAATGAGCCACTTTTACAAGCTGTTGAGATTATCCGTGGAATAAACGAATCCGGAAAGCGAAAAGTGCCTGATGACTCACCTGTGGATTTTATTTCAAAACGTTGGAAAAAGCATTTATACGAGGATGATGGTACAACAATCAATCGTCATTACTATGAAATGGCTGTTTTAACAGAACTTCGGGAGCATGTTAGGGCAGGAGATGTTTCCATTGTTGGCAGCAGACAATATAGAGACTTTGAAGAATATTTGTTTTCAGAAGATACATGGAATCAAACGAAGGAGAATACAAGATTATCAGTTAGTTTATCATTCGAGGATTATATGACGGAGAGAACCAGCAGCCTTAACAAAAGGTTAATGTGGTTAGCTACCAATTCCAACAAGTTAGACGGGGTTTCTCTTGAAAAAGGAAAGCTGTCAATTGCACGCTTAGAAAAAGATGTTCCAGAAGAAGCAAAAAAATTTAGTGCAAGCCTGTATCAGATGCTACCAAGAATAAAATTAACCGATTTACTGATGGATATTGCTTATATAACAGGATTTCATGAGCAATTTATTCATGCTTCCAATAATCGAAAACCGGATAAAGAAGAAACAATTATTATTATGGCTGCTCTTTTAGGAATGGGAATGAATATTGGTTTAAGCAAAATGGCTGAAGCAACACCCGGACTTACATATAAGCAATTGGCCAATGTATCACAATGGCGCATGTATGAAGATGCAATGAATAAAGCCCAAGCCGTATTAGTAAATTTTCATCACAAATTGCAATTGTCCTCCTATTGGGGAGACGGTACAACATCCTCGTCCGATGGTATGAGAATGCAGATAGGCGTTTCATCGCTACATGCAGATGCAAACCCACATTATGGAACTGGAAAAGGAGCCACCATCTATCGTTTTACAAGTGATCAATTTTCTTCTTATTACACAAAGATTATTCATACTAATTCAAGGGATGCGATTCATGTTTTGGATGGTTTGTTACACCATGAGACGGATCTAAATATAGTAGAGCATTAACAGACACATCTGGTTACACAGACCAAATATTCGGACTGACCCATTTATTAGGATTTAAATTTGCTCCAAGAATACGAGATTTATCAGACTCGAAATTATTTACAATAGATAAGGCAAGTGAGTATCCAAAATTAGAAGTCATTTTACGTGGACAAATAAATACAAAGGTCATTAAAGAGAATTATGAGGATGTTTTGCGATTAGCGCATTCTATAAGGGAAGGAACAGTTTCAGCATCCCTTATTATGGGGAAATTAGGTTCTTATTCAAGACAAAACAGCTTGGCTACAGCCTTACGTGAGATGGGCCGAATAGAAAAAACGATCTTTATTTTGAATTATATTTCGGATGAATCATTAAGAAGAAAAATACAAAAAGGATTGAATAAAGGAGAAGCCATGAATGGACTGGCAAGAGCTATTTTCTTCGGAAAACAAGGCGAGCTTAGGGAACGAACCATACAGCATCAATTGCAAAGGGCCAGTGCCTTAAACATAATTATCAATGCCATCAGTATCTGGAATACTTTACATCTAACAAAGGCAGTTGAATATCAAAAACGGTCAGGTAGTTTTAATGAAGAATTATTGCACCATATGTCACCTCTAGGTTGGGAACATATTAATTTACTTGGAGAATACCATTTTAATTCGGAGAAAATGGTCTCGTTAGATTCTTTAAGACCATTGAAACTTTCTTAACGTTGTTAAAACTGGGGGAATCGTCTTGAAAATGGGCTTAGCGTTGTAAATCCGCATTTTCCTGACGCTACCCCTATAATAAAACCATATAAATAATGGTCAACCAGAAAAATCTGGCTGACCTTATAATACGAACGGGCAGTTTAGTTTAAAAAGGGTTTTCCCTCTACTATAGTGAATAATTAATATTTGTAAGTATCCTGAAAAAATAAGGAGTTGGTTTATTGTGTGTGGGATTAGAAACTAAACACAAAAAAAGAGATTTAGAAATTCCGAGGTATCGTCAAAAATTATTAAATGCAATTGAACAAGATTTACTAAACGATGCAAATGTATTATCTGTTTTTTATGGAGGCTCAATAGGAAATCAAAATACAGACTTATATTCTGATATCGACCTCCGTATAGTGGTTAAAGATGAAGTATTTGATGAGTATAGGTTGAATAAAAAAGAGAGAGCTAAAAACTGGGGTAAAGTTTTATTTTATGAAGACTTCCCTTGGGCGACTTATAGCGTTGCACATTACGATTCATTTATTAAAGTGGATTCATTTTATTATAAAATTAAGGACATTAAGCCATCAGTTTGGCTAAAGAATATAAAAATTGTTCACGATACTACTGGATTGATAGAAGATGTATTAGAAAAATCAATGGGTTTATCTTATAAGCCGTCTGTACAAGATATAGAGATTTGGAGATCGAAATTTTTTGCATATGTTCACGAAGCATATAGGAGAGTAATGAGAAAAGAAATATATTATGCCCTGCATTGTTTAGACAATTTACGCTTGTCAATGACCACTGCTTGGTATATGGAAGCTGGGATACAGCCAAATACATTCGGTGATTGGGCGAAGTTAGAAGGTAAAAGAAGTCAACTATACGATTGGCAGTTATCACTTTTAGAACAATGGTTTAGTAGTAGAGAACCTTATGAAATAATTAAAGTGATACAAAATATTTTTCCAGAATTTAAAAGAGTCCATAAAAGTCTATGTAACAAACTTGGGCTAGAAGAAGATCCTGAATGGGTTGATGAAATACTAAATATGGTCTAATAAACATAAGTAAAAGGCAGTGAATGGCTGCCTTTTTGTAGTTAGAAAAACATATTAAGCTTATGTCAGCTTTTAAAAAAACAGCTCGTTGACGTTCTTTTTCTCCTTTAAAATAGCCGTTAGTTTAAAAAAGATTTGTTCAAAATTTCGCTAAGTTTATTTAGTATAAGGCGCTTAATACAAAAGCTTTAAGAGGTTTTCCGACAATCTCTTATTAATCAGGGGGATAGAAATAGTGATTGAATTAAAACAAGTTACTCCTAATGAAATCTTATCTAATCGCTATCGCTTAGATGAGTATTTTAGAGAAAAGTTTAGTCTTTTAGTAGATGAAAATTCTTGGTTAACTAAATGGGAACATTTGGTCCAACGATTTCAGTTGCATAAATTTAAAGACCTGTCAAAGCAAGAAATCTCCCTCCTACAATGGGATACCGACCAAATAAAAGCTAAAGTCGAAGAGACTGTTAATAATGTTAACCAGCACCTTATCTTTAACGAAATACAAATTACTATTGTACCTGCATTACTTTTGCCTTTCTTTAAAGATCAACACCAATCTCTGTGGACTAATGCTTTTACTAATGGTCCAGGCAACATTATTATCGCGATCCCTCCTAAACCAGACATAGATTTTTTTCAATATTTATTAGCACACGAATTACATCACGCTACACCAGAAAATCCAATATATAACTTATCTTTTGAAACATTTACATTAGAAGAGTGGTATAAAATGGAGGGAACAGCTGAATATTTTAGTCTCTCCTTATACCCAGACAAGAGGTGGTGGAAAGATAACTTTTCAAATGAGGTAGAGGTAAAATATTGGAGCGAGTGTAAAGATTACCTTAAAACTACGGATGATAACATAAAGAGCAAATTATGCTTTGGAAGTGTTAAAATGGGAATCCCTGTTTTTGCAGGATATTCATTTGCCTTGAAACTTGTATCAAACTTCATATCAACTAATCAAGTAAAAGAAATTAGGCAGCTCTTTAAGGTGGAACCATCTGTGTTTATTGAAAACTATAAAAGAAAGATCCAATAAATCGATTTGGTTCAGCAAATGTTTGCATGATCGAAGAATGATTAACGCTTTTTTGTTGAACTTGTTGAGATTACGGGAGGTTAGTTCAACAAAGGTTTTTAAGTCCTTTCAAGATTAAATCAAACTTTTGTGATTTTTTTAAAAAAAGTAAGGGGTGTTTAGATGTTTCAATGGTTGTATGAAACGTTCTTTGCTCGAACTTATGCGGTTTTTACTACTTTAGATGCAGGGGAACTTTTAAAGGCAAAAGAAAAATTACAAAGTGCAGGGATAAAAAAATTTAAAGTGATAAGTGGGAGTAATCATGGTTTAAGATTTGCTGCTCTTGGTGGAACCCCACATACAATAAAGGTATTTAAGAAGGATTATGAAAGGGCAAAAGAGGTTTTAAGAACTCGTAAAATGTGATTATGTATAAATACTTACTCAACTAACGGGTAGCGATTGTTCAATAAAAGTGGTTTCCCCCTTTCTTATTGAAGTAACGGAGCAGGATTGTTTAATAAGGACAATTTAAATAAGAAAATTTTTACAGAAGGAGGGATTATTATGAAAATTAAAACAGTATTAATTCAAAACATTTTGCTTGTCTTAGGTGTAGCAGCAATCTATGAATTTAGAGCAGTTGAAAGACTATACTCAATGTTTCAAGCTCGTGAAAATGGGTTCCCCATATTAGATGGAGAAGGTATTGTAATAACTTTTTTAGGTATTCAATTTAATGATGATGGTGTTCATTGGACAGAGGTTATGGCAACAGGCTATGTATTTCTAACTTTGGGAATCATTTTAATTGTAGCATCAATTGGCATTCTTTTATGGAAGCTAAGAGGTACATCGCAATCTCGATAAAACAAATTCTTATTCAAGTAACGGGTGCGTAGTTTCAGAACATCAAAACGGTGGTCCTTTTTATACTGCCCTCAAGAATTCCACTGTGGTTTTATTTGATTTTTTGCACGCTGAAATAAGCATTTGTTCCACCTGTTTTTCAAAGGATAAATGCTTGTCTATTTCCAACCACCTAAACCAATAAAGGTAGTTATCTAAATACTTGGTCGCAACCCCCTGAAAGCGTCTCATCCAAGTCTTTAATCTGCTATGGAAGTTGTTAACATTCTGGATATGATAAATACCTTTTTTCACCCGCTGTTTCTTTCGGTCGTTGATGGTCTCGTGCTGTAATCCTTTCAACTTAGCAAATTTCTTATAGTTCGTAGCCGTGTCGGTGCAAAGAAAAGATTTTAGGTCGATATATTTTCCGATTACGGCATCAATTTCTTCTGCTTTTACACGACCAGTTCCAGCCTTCAAAGCAATCATATTACGATTCGGTCTTGAGCGACAACAACAGCAATCTTAAGGTCGGATATCCCTCTTTTTTCATCTTTGGTAGCTCGTTTTTTCGGTACCCGATGCGTTACTTTTCTCCCCTTCATTGACTCGCGGAAGAATGTTTCATCGCTCTCAACAATGCCTTGTAGTTGGTTAAAGTCTAAGGAGCGTAAAGCATACAAAACTTTATGCCTCCAATAAAAGGCAGTAGAAATATGGATATCCAGTCTTTTAGCGATTTTTGGCAATGTGTATCCTTCCACCATCATTTCCATAAACTTCACCCATTTTTGGGGGTATCTGGAGCCTGAAAATGGTGTGTTACTCATATCGTTAAAGGTTTTACTGCAATCCTTACAGAGATAGCGTTGACGTGTTCTGTACTTTCCGTTTCTTTTTACAGATGTGCTGCCACAATGCACGCAAGCCATCCCGCTATTAAAACGGCTTTCCCGAATACGATTTAACAGCTTTGTTATCTTATCAGGTTCATCCGGGAAAAGGTCCCTTTTAAGAGCATTAAATAGCTCCAATTGGTCTTTATTTGATAGCTCGTTTGCCTTTTCATACAGCTTAGTCCACATTACCTAACGCCTCCCTGGACTGGATTATATCAACAGGGTGGTCAAAAAAGCAACAATCTATACGAAATCAGCGTTCTGAAAACATTAACACATAGCCACAAAAAAACCGGTGTTTTCACCGGTCTGCTTTTTGAAAGGCTTTAATATTTTCATAAAGATGAGGAACGTTTTGAAATGCATACAATTTCTGCTCAATCACACCATTTTTTAAAAATAATAAACACGGTACACTTTCGATTTCCGCTTCCTTTGCAAACTCTGGGATAAAATTAATATCAGTCTTTCCTAATGGAAGATTCTGCTCCAATTCCTCCACAACGTTCAGCATTTTTTCGGAAATATGACAGGTTCCGCACATAGGTGTATAAAGAAAGAGCAGATACGAACCGGTCTGATTTATTCTGGAAATAGCTTGTTCCCTATTTAGTAAATCCATTTAAAAAACATCCTTTTGCAGCAATAAAAATAATTTTGCGGACTAGATTGGAATAAACCTAGCGTCGACATCGATGTTAGCACTTAATAATATCGATGCCAAGTGATAAGTTGGGGCATTTGCCACTTCACGATACATTTTATCGATGTATAAATGTTGGGCTTCCGGAAATTCTCGTTTAAATAACCCTCGCAACTTTTCTCCGGCCTCATCTGCATCTACTAAGATGTAGACATCTTTGTCATATAAGGAATCAACTAATTCATCTAAACGCGTTAGACTCAAGGTTCCATTCGTGCAAATAATCTCGAGCGGTTCTCTAATAATTGATTCAACCTTTCGTTTATCTGAAGTCCCTTCTACAATCAAGACTTTATTCAGCTCTTCCTCCCACATGACCATCACCTTTTTACGTTAACTTAGTAAAGCTGCTTTCTCTTATTATACATAGGATTATATAGCGGTTGCTTGTATTTTTCATAAAATTCATGAAAACAAGACATTCCCCTATAAAAAGAAACAAAAGGAAAGCCATTCGATAGCTTTCCTTAACACCATCCACCTTCCTGGTCACAGTCTGTATATTTTGCATCAGGCTGGGCTACAGATGTATATTTTTGATAAATTTTCTGATTTTCCACTTCAAAATGGGAGGCAAGCTGAAAATTCGCCTTATCACTAGGAACCTTCATAGACCCTATTTTTTCATGATCTAAATAAAGATCAATATGGTTACCATGCAGTTTGCCAATAACCTGATCTGTAATATCTCTTTTTGATGAATGTAAACTCACTGTTTTCCCACCTTTCTATTCATAGTATGGCTAAGATGAAAGGTCCCATTCAAGGAAGGATTTCCTGCAGTACTGTATAAGAAAACAAAAAGCACTTGAAACTAGTCCAAGTGCCTTACATTTATTAATCTTGTTTAATCATTTCCTCATATTGCTCGGCCGTCATGAGCTGTTCTAATTCGGAAGGATTAGATGGTTCAACAACGATCATCCATGCTTTTTCATAAGGTGATTCGTTAACGAACTCTGGGCTGTCACCTAATTCTTCATTGACTTCTACCACTTTACCCGAGATAGGCGCATAAAGTTCAGAAACCGTTTTAACAGATTCAACACTTCCAAAAGGATCGTTAGCCGAGATTTCATCTCCGACTTCTGGAAGCTCAACAAACACAATATCTCCAAGCTCTGACTGTGCAAAATCTGTAATTCCGATTCTTACTTTTTCCCCTTCAAGTTTAATCCACTCATGTTCTTTTGTATAACGAAGATCTTTTGGCGTACTCACGGTTCAACCTCCAAATATGTATTGTTTAAAATTATCATGACATAGATACGATAAAAAAAGCAAGATGTCCTTTACTTTTTCCACACTTGTTCGTATTGGTCTTCTTTAAAACCAATTGTTACATTTTTTCCATCGGTTGCAATTGGTCGTTTTAATAGCATTCCATCTGAAGCTAGAAGCTTAAGCTGCTCTGATTCAGACATCTCCTTAAGCTTATCTTTAATGCCGAGTTCTTTATATTTCAAACCACTCGTATTAAAAAATTTCTTTAATTCTAAGCCACTGTTCTTGTACATTTCTTCAATTTTTTCCTTAGAAGGGGTCTCTTCCACAATATGAACATAGTTGTATGGAACATCATGTTTATCTAGCCATTTGGCCGCTTCTCTGCATGTCCCGCATTTAGGATATCCGTAAAATGTTAAAGCCATTTTGATCACCTCATCCAGTAAGCTTGTTCACAAATAGCTTACCATACCCTCTGAGAGAGAGCACGTCATTAGGGTTATTTTAATTTCCTCTTTTTATAAGCAGAGTAGAAGTTGCTATTATAGCAGTTACAAAAATACTTAAAAGAAATGTATAGATATTAAAAAAGAGACTGTTTGTATACTGATTCCATAATGGAAATCGGTAAATCCTTGAATCAGGTTCAGTGGATGGTCCTCCGAGTGTTTCGATTAACTGACCTGCAAAGCTGGTGATTGGAATGAGGAGCAATAAAGAAGCCCCTGTACAAATAAGCAAGACTGAAAAAATAAGGTTTATATTTCTATACTTAGTAAAAATTACTCTTGTCGTTTGTCCAGTCAAATAATAAAAGCAGATAAATGCTGGCCAAAACAGCCATAGGATTATCAGTGCAGGATTCCCATTTCCGCTCACTGTGGAAGGGTGGATGGTGAATTTATATAACAAGAAAAAACCGCCTGCTGTTACTATAAAGGATATGATCCAGACGTTCCGTTTCAATTTACTCAAGTCAACGCCCCCCTTTACTCCCTAGAATACGTGAAGCCGCACCTTTTCGAAAGGGGCGGCTTCACATTCATAGTCATTATACGGTATATTTTTCTTCTGCAATCAGCAGTTCGGAAGCTTCCCGTTTCTTTTGAACCACATTAATTGGTGTGTGTCTAGTGAATTTTCTTAAGGCTGAAAGCATCATTCTTAAAGTATCCCCAGATTCAATTGCAATTAGAGATTCTTTTGCATGTTGTTCAATTTCGTTAAACGCTTCTTGGCAGAAAATTTGAGTGTAAAGAAGCTTCTGCTTGTTCTTTTCTAAGCCTTGTTTATTCATAGCTTTTTCTGTTCGTAACAGTGAAGATTCCATTGCATAGACATTGGAAACGATATCTGCAATATTCACTAACACTTCTTGTTCCTTTTCCAGGGCTGGACCGAATTTTTGTGCGGCCAACCCAGCGATCATAAGAGCAATTTTCTTCGCATTTTTAACGAGATATTTTTCTTGCGCCAATGGCTCATCACCAGGTTCTTCAGGCATCAGCATCATGAGTTCCTCTTGTAGAGCTTGTGCTTTTTGAAGTAGTGGAAGTTCTCCCTTCATTGCCTTTCTTAAATACGTGCCGGGAACTAAAAGACGGTTGATTTCGTTGGTACCTTCAAAAATCCGATTTATACGGGAATCACGGTAAGCTCTTTCAATTTCATACTCACTCATAAAGCCGTAGCCGCCATGGAGCTGAACCCCTTCGTCCACGATGTAGTCTAGAGTTTCCGTACCGAATACCTTGTTTAATGAACATTCAATTGCATATTCGGCAATAGACTTGGCAACCTCTTTACCATCTCTCACTTGTTCTTCCGATAACTGACTCATCCGATCTTCAAATAATCCTACAGTCCGATAAACGGAAGATTCAGTAGCGTATAGTCTTGAAGCCATCGTTGCTAATTTTTCTTTCGTTAAATTAAAGCTTGAGATTGGTGTTTTAAATTGCTTTCGCTGATTTACATATTGAATCGTGATTTCCAGGGCGCGTCTTGAACCTCCAATAGTTCCTACCCCTAACTTATAACGGCCAATGTTTAAAATATTGAATGCAATTACATGCCCTTTGCCAACCTCGCCTAACAGGTTTTCTGCCGGGACTTGGGCATCTTGCAGAATCAGCGTTCTTGTTGAGGAACTCTTGATACCCATTTTCTTTTCCTCTGGACCTGTTGATACACCAGGAAACTCTCTTTCTACGATAAAGGCTGAGAAATGTTCGCCATCTACTTTTGCATAGACAACGAATACATCAGCAAAAGCAGAGTTTGTAATCCATTGCTTTTCCCCATTTAAAATATAGTGGGTTCCCGCTTCGTTTAATTTAGCAGTGGTTTTGGCACCAAGAGCATCAGATCCAGAACCCGGTTCAGTTAAGGCATACGCAGCAAGTTTTTCACCAGTTGCTAATGCTGGGAGATATTTTTGTTTTTGCTCCTCTGTACCAAACAAAACAATTGGAAGTGAACCAATTCCAACATGTGCACCATGAGAAATCGAGAATCCGCCTGCTTTTGCCATCTTTTCAGCAATTAAAGCCGAGCTGACTTTATCTAACCCTAATCCGCCATACTCCTCAGGAACATCGGCACCCAAAAGCCCTAGTTCCCCTGCTTGTTTCAACAGCTTAACAGAACGGTCAAACTCATGATTCTCTAAATATTCAACTTGAGGCATTACCTCATTATTGATAAAGTCCTCAGTTGTTTTTGCAATCATTTTATGCTCTTCCGTAAAATCCTCAGGTGTAAAAATTTGATCGGCAGAAATATCTTCTAAAATAAAACTTCCGCCTTTTACCACTGCATCTACTTGCTTCGCCATGTAAAACTCTCCCCTCATTTAATTTTGATTCTTATTAAAATTTTATAGGGCTGCTTATACGGGTAGTTCAATTGTTGAGCTAAAGTGCCCAATAATTTGCAGAATCCGCCCAATTATCGTCCCCCAATTACCAAGCAAGACCGCCCATTTATTGGTCCCTTGCTCCCAATTATTCACCGAATAATTTCCTGTTTTAGCTCATGACTCTATTTAAACTCATACCCCTACAAGTACAACTTTAAAGTCAAAAAACGAGCAATGCTCTATTCTACTAACTCAAATATCCCGGCAGCTCCCATTCCGCCTCCCATACACATTGTCACCATGCCGAACTGGACTTGGCGGCGCTTCATTTCATGAATCAATGTAAGTGTTAATTTTGCACCCGTACAGCCAAGCGGGTGACCTAGTGCTATCGCGCCTCCATTCACATTGACAATGTCTTCATCCATACCAAGTTCACGAATAACCTGGAGGGACTGAGAAGCAAAGGCTTCATTTAATTCGATTAATCCAATATCGCTTAAATTTAATCCAGCAATCTTCAAGGCTTTCGGAACGGCTTCGACCGGTCCGATTCCCATTAAATCTGGCCTAACACCGGCTACCGCAAAAGAACGGAATCGCGCCAAAGGCTTAAGCCCTAATGAATCCGCTTTTTTACGATCCATCAACATCACAGCTGCTGCTCCATCACTAGTTTGCGATGAGTTACCAGCTGTTACCGACCCTTGAGCAGCAAATGCAGGCGTAAGCTTTGCCAGCACCTCAAGTGTTGTATCAGGCCGAACCCCTTCATCAACTTCAAACTTGTTATGTTTTTCTTCAAGTTTATGTTTGTCTGTCACCCGTCGGAACGTGACGTCAACCGGGACAATCTCATCGATAAACTTTCCTTGCTCTATCGCAGCCGCTGCCCGGCTATGGCTTCTGACGGCAAAGGCATCTTGGTCTTCTCTTGATACCCCGTAATGACGTGCTACCTCTTCCGCTGTATGCCCCATACTCATATAATATTCCGGAGCTTCTTCAGCCAATTTAACGTTAGGTCTTGTAACATGCCCCATCATCGGGACAAGACTCATCGATTCGGCTCCGCCGGCAATGATCGTATCAGATGACCCAATCATAATTCTTTCCGCTCCATAAGCAATCGCCTGTAGCCCTGATGAACAGAAGCGATTTACTGTAATGGCAGGGACTTGGTATGACAATCCTGCCAATGCTCCAATATTTCTAGCCATATTCAAGCCTTGCTCCGCCTCAGGAATCGCACAGCCAAAGATAAGATCATCAATATTTCCTTCATAATTGCCCGCTCTTTTTAACGTTTCTTTGACAACTAATGCTCCTAAATCATCTGGCCGGACATGGGCTAGAGTTCCTTTTTTCGCTTTTCCTACAGGTGTTCGTGCACCAGCAACGATGACCGCTTCTCTCATGTTTTCCTCCCCCTTTTATGTTAATTGCGTAATGGCTTTCCTTTTAGCAGCATGTGCTGCATCCGAGCTTGTGTTTTTGGATGTGAGATTAAACTGATGAAAGCTTCCCGTTCTAAATTCAGTAAGTAGTCTTCATCTACCTCTGTACCGAAAGGAACCTTGCCTCCAGCAATGACATAAGCCAACTTCTTAGCAATTAATAAATCATGATCAGAAATATATCCTGACTTATACATGGCCTGAGCCCCTAATAAAAGAGTTGCATAGCCCGTTTCTCCCACAACCGGAATTTTCTTTTTCACTCTTGGTTGGTATCCTTTAGCATCCATTGCAAGAACAGCTTGCTTTGCATCATAGATTAAGTGGTCTGGATTTACACTTACACCATCTGCTGGACTTAAGAAATTGTTTTCACGAGCCTCTTCTGCAGAAGTTGATACTTTTGCCATTGCCACGGTTTCAAATACTTTGTTTGCAACCTTTTGCAGATCGAACTCTACTCCATTAGGAATCCCATTTAAATGCTTAATATATAGTTCTTTTGTTCCGCCTCCGCCTGGAATAAGGCCGACTCCCACTTCAACGAGTCCCATATAGGTTTCCATTGATGCTTGAATATGATCGACTGGCAATGATACTTCTGCTCCTCCGCCTAAAGCCATATTAAACGGTGCTGCTACGACTGGCTTGTGAGAATATTTAATTCGCATCATCGCTTGCTGGAATTTGCGGACAACCATATCTAATTCAAAGAGATTGTCATCCTGTGCTTCCATCAGCATCAGTGCAATATTTGCTCCGACACAGAAATTTTTACCCTGGTTCCCGATGACGAGACCTTTGTAGTTTTTTTCGACTTCGTCAATGGCGAAATGAATCATTTCCATAATATCAAGCCCTATTGCATTGCTCTTGGAGTGGAATTCAAGCAAAGCTACACCATCACCCAAATCAATTAAGCTGGCACCCGTATTCTTTTTAATAACTCCATGCTTTATTTTCCATTGTTTTAGGTTAATTTCTTTCGGGTTTGTTTCAATCGCACGATAATCATCTCCGTCATAATAGAAAAGGTCGCCATTTGCTTCTTTATAAAAAGAGCTATGCCCTTTTTGGAGCATCTCTTCTACCCAGCTTGGGATTTGTTTACCTTGCTCTTTTAATAGAGTGATAGATTTTTCTAGACCGATTGCATCCCATGTTTCAAATGGCCCCAGTTCCCATCCGAATCCCCATTTCATCGCTCTGTCTATATCCACAATCGTATCTGCAATTTCACCCAATAATTCAGCTGAATAGAGTAAAACCGGAGTGAGAATAGACATGAGCAGTTCAGCTGCCCGATCATTGCCATAAACCAGTGTTTTTAATTTATTGGCTGTCCCTTTTTGTTGTTTTGCCATTTCAACTGCTGCCGAATTTAAAGATTTCCGTTCCTCATATTCTAAAGTAGCTGGATTTAGTTCAAAGATGTCTTTCCCTTTTTTCAAATAAAAGCCCTGCCCTGATTTAGCACCAATCCAGCCTCTTTGAACCATTTCCTTCAAAAATACCGGAACTTCAAAAACTTGTTTTTCTGTTCCTGATACTTGTTCATAAATATTGTTGGCAACGTGAACAAATGTATCGAGACCAACAACGTCAAGTGTTCTAAACGTTGCGCTTTTTGGTCTTCCGATTAACGGACCTGTAATAGAGTCAATCTCTCCAACGGAAAACTGTCTTTTCACCATCTCTAAAAGAGTGATGTGCAGTCCATAAGTACCGATTCGATTCGCAATAAAGTTTGGTGTATCCTTTGCTAACACAACCCCTTTTCCTAATACATCCTCACCAAACTGTTTCATAAAGGAAACAACATCTGGATCTGTCGCTTTTGTTGGAATCACTTCTAAAAGCTTTAAGTATCTAGGCGGGTTAAAAAAGTGTGTACCTAAAAAGTTCTTTCTAAAATCGTCGGAAAGCCCTTCAGACATGGCTTCCACAGAAATACCAGATGTATTGGAACTGACAATGCTACCAGGCTTTCGATACTGATCAACTGTAGTAAACACTTGTTTTTTAACAGCTAAATTTTCGACTACCACTTCAATAATCCAATCAGCCTCACGAAGCTTCTCCAGGTGGTCCTCGAGGTTAGCTGGTTCAATTAACGCCAAGCTCTTTTTTGAGGTGAGAGGAGCAGGTTTTGCTTTAAGCAGTTTCTCAATCGCAACCGTTGGGATCCGGTTGCGTACTTCTCGATGCTCTAATGTAAACCCTTTCTTTTTTTCGTCTTCTAATAACTCCTTGGGGACAATATCAAACAAAGTAACGGGGATGCCGATGTTTGCCAAATGAGCTGCGATTCCAGATCCCATAACACCAGAGCCGATAACGGCCGCTTTTTTAATTTGTTTCATTGAATTCTTCCTCCTTCACCATAGCTTAAGAATGGATATCCTCGTACTACAAACATATTCGAGGAGTTACTAAACAAATGAATATTTCTTAATCAACTCTTTTTTGAATGAATGTTCATTCATTTTTGTTGCAAAAAAAATAAATCGCTTTCTTTTCTATTACTATATAAAATTTTTAGTCTACCTGCAATACAATTATCTAAAATTTTAGAAATCGAAGCCTCAAATATTCCCTCTCGTTTAGGCAACACTATCCTCTAGGAGGTGATGATGGTGGCAATGCTCAAAAAGAATCCATCAAAAAGAGGAGTAAGTGCAGCAAGTGTTAAGGGAAATGCAGGTCCTACAGTTGAAAATGACGGGGGCGGAAAAGTAAACAGCCAGAATAACCAATATAAAAAGCAATAATAGAAATAAATACTTGTCCTTACTATGGTAAGCAGTTTAGTACTTTCTTGTTATCGGACATACGTTCCGTTATTTTCGGAAAACCCCTGTTTTTAAAATTTATAGGACATACGTTCCGTTATTGGCCTAAAATCATGTGAAAATCCCATGTTTTTGCATAGATAACGGAACCTATGTCCTTTCAACTCTGGAATATGGCCCTTTTGTCACAGATAACGGAACGAGTGTCCGCAAAAAACCTGGAACCACCCTAACCCTACCAATAGTTTCAGAGATCATAAAAAAATCAAGCGCTATTCTTGTTATTTTTTAAACATCCCTTTTAACACAAACGCGACATTGGCGGGTCTTTCGGCCAGCCTTCTCATAAAATAACCGAACCAGTCAGTGCCAAATGGAACATAGACCCGCATTTTATATCCTTCTTTCACGAGTTCAAGCTGCTTTTCATGGCGAATGCCGAAAAGCATTTGGAATTCAAATTGATCATGAGAAATTTGATGCTCGTTTACAAATTTTTTAGTGAACTCAATAATGGCATCATCATGGGTCGCAACAGCAGTATAATGTCCATTTAATAAATGAATCTGAATTAATTTTTTATAGTTTTCATCTACATCTTTTTTCTCAGGAAACGCAACTTCGTCAGACTCTTTGTACGCTCCTTTAACTAAGCGCAAGTTAGGCTCATAGGCATCTAAATCATGAAGATCGGCTTCCGTCCGGTACAAATAAGCCTGCAGGACTGTACCTACATTGCTATACTGAGACTTTAACTGTTTAAATATTTTTAGCGTGTTTTCACAACGCGAATAGTCTTCCATATCAATTGTTACAAATACGCCTTGCTTTTGCGCTTCTTCCAAGATCCGCTTCATGTTATATAAGACAATTTCATCCGAAATATCTAATCCTAATGAAGTTAGTTTTAATGAGAGCTGTGCATCTAACTTTTCCACTCCAATAGCTTTAATCGCTTCAATCGTGTGTTCCGCCATTTGATTTGCTTCTGTTTCGCTATCCACAAACTCACCCAAATAATCAACAGTCACCAATAAACCGCTTTCATTTAAGTCTTTAATAACCTGGACAGCCCTTTCGATTGTTTCCCCTGCAACAAATCGGCTTGCCCCGAAACGTAATCCATATTTTCTTGCTAGCTTTGTTAACGATTTGTTTTTTGCTAAAAAAAGAAAAAAGTTCCTCATTACCTTTTCCATCCAATTAGCCCCCTGTAGCAAAGCTTTTCTCTATTTAAATCTCTATAATATTTTAACATCTTCCAAATTATTTGAATATATCTTTTATTCAAAATAATTATTGAACAAAATAAAAAAGTCACTCCTTTCTTTCAGGAACGACTTCTACTTTATCTAGATTGAGTGCGCAATTTATCATTTTTCTCTTTGATGGAAAGACTAATTTGTTTCATTTCTACTTTTGCTTCCGGATACATTTGGTTCCAATGTTTAGCAAGGGCAGGCATCGTTTTTGCAATTTGTGAATACATTGCCCATTTTACAACATCTTCAACGATTTTCTTATCGCTTTCTCCGGTTAAAAGCTCAGCATATTTTTGTAAGAGGGAGTGAAATTTCTCTTCAAATTCTGAGTTCACACATTAGCCTCCTTTTTCAACTGACTTTTAAGAAGCTTACATTTAACTGGGCACGTTTTACAGTGTGCACCCTCACTATCCTTTAACATCATATAAGAATAGCAGCAGGTTTTTCTAATCCGGATCATAGTATCATATTCTTCTATCTTGACCTTTTCGGAATCAAACGATGCAAGCGGGTTTGCTTTATAAGGTCCAAAGTTGGCCCCTTCGGCTTGCTGAAAAATATATCGGTAATCAGATAAAGCCTGTTCTCTTAAATCAGGATTTTCCTCAATCAATAACTCATACACCCAAAAAATATAAACACTGATATTTTCCCAAAGTACCGTTTTAGAGACCTTCGTTTCTCGGTGCAGTGAAAGAATGATCTTGTATATATGCTCTCTAAATAGATTCGTAATGGCCTCTTTTCGGTATAATTCTCTCGTCTCAGCAGAGAATGGTTTAGCTTCTGCTGACGCAAGTCGAAATTCTGGCAGCCACATTCCGCTTTTTTCCGCATCTTCAATATAGATTTGCTTTGAGTTTAACATTAGAATCTTGTTCCATTTTGTAAAAGCATAGAGATAGATCACTGGTAAAAAGGCATACCGTTTCATTAATATCGAGGCAGTGACTAAAAAGTTTGGGGCTTCGATCCGATCCTTTATTTTCTGTAATATAGACCTTACCGTATCCTCGGTCATAATTTCCTCTGCCGTAAAGCGAAGCTGCCCCTCTTTTGCTTCCGCAGTCAGTCTAAAACGGTATAATTCTTGAAGTTCATGCTCAGTAAGCCTGTTGTCTAGCATTGACAATTCCTGCCTTTTTAAGGATCTGTCTTCCTTTTCCATACGGAATACAAAGTGGTGTGCCAAATAAAGGATCCTTCATCACTTCACATTCCATTTGAAACACTTCTTTTACCAATTGATCCGTAATCACGGTCTCTGGTTTGCCTTGGGCATACACTTTTCTATCTTTGATTGCGACTATATTATGAGCATAGCGGCAGGCAAGGTTTATGTCGTGTAAAACCATAACGATCGTTCGCTGCTCCGTCTCATTTAATTCAAATAACAAATCGAGTACTTCGATTTGATGGGTCATATCTAAATACGTGGTCGGTTCATCTAGCAGAATCGTATCTGTATCCTGGGCCAAGGTCATCGCAATCCATGCACGCTGTCTTTGACCGCCTGATAGAGAATCAACAGGGCGATTCTTTAATTCAGCCATGCCAGTTGCTTTTAGTGCATGCATTACCTTTTCTTCATCCTCCCCAGTCCATTGCTTAAGCCAGGTCTGATGAGGGTAGCGGCCTTGTTTCACCAACTGGAGAACCGTCAATCCTTCTGGCGGAACAGGAGATTGTGGCAGTATTGCCATTTGTTTTGCTACTTCCTTAGTGGACATCTTAGCGATGGCTTCACCCTGAAGCAAAACAACCCCTTCTTTTGGCTTAAGGAGCCGTGCAATTGACCGAAGCAGCGTCGATTTACCACACCCATTTCCTCCAATAAAAACAGTAATTTCGCCCTTAGGAATGGTTAAATCTAATGTTTCAATAATGATGGATTCACCATAGCCAAGTGTTAATGATTGGGTTTCAATTGTGTGAGTCATAGCCCTGCTCCTTTACCAATTAATAAACTTCAGATTAACGGTTTCTTGTTTTATACAATAAATAAATAAAATAGGGTGCTCCAATTCCAGCTGTAAATACTCCGGCAGGAATCTCAAGCGGTGAAAACAATGTACGGCCTATTAAATCAGCAGCCATCACTAAAATTGCACCAAGTAACGCTGACACAGGTATTAGCGCCCCAAATGAAGAGCCGACCAATCTGCGGGCCATATGCGGTGCCATCAGACCAACAAACCCGATACCGCCTCCAAAAGCTACGGCACCGCCTACTAAAGCTGTACTGATGGTCAGCAAAATTAATCTTTGTGTTTGTACCCTTCCTCCTGCGGCAACAGCCAATTCATCACCTAACTCTTGAAGATTTAAGGTCCGGCTCGCAATCATTGAGAGGATCAGTAAAACAGCAGTCCATGGTGCAAGCATCATCACATCTGACCATTTCGAACCATGGACGGTTCCAGTAATCCATATATTCGCCTGACTTGCCTGAAAAATAGGACCTAAAATCATAAATAAAGTCGTAAACGCCTGCATCAGCATCGATATCCCAATTCCAATCAAGACGAGACGGATTGGTGAAACTCCATTTTTCCATGCAAGAAAATATACTAAAAAAGCAGCGATACACGCGCCTATAAATGCGGCGAGCGGCATCCAGGAAATACTGACGGTTAAAACATTGTCGTCATTTGTGAAAATAGCCAGAAACGCAACAACGGCTACAGAAGCACCACCTGTTACGCCAATTATATCCGGAGAGGCTAACGGATTCCGGATGATACCTTGGAGAATGGCTCCTGATACAGCTAAACCAATTCCCACCAAAAGAGCGATCAGGATTCTCGGCAGACGGAAATCCAAAACCACCAGCTGCTCCATTTTGTTTCCCCCGCCAAAGATGACAGAAAGAACGGTTATTGGGCTTACAGGGTAATCCCCTAAACCCACACTTAATAAAAATACAATGATCGCTGCTGCTAATAAAATCGAAGCTATGAGCAGTGATCTTTTTTCTAATAGAAAAGAAATTTTCCCTTGAAATAAACGGAATTTAAAAAAACCTTTCATCAGCCATTAAACCCCTTTCTTGCCAAATAAACAAAAAATGGGGTCCCTAAGATAGCTGTCATAACACCAACGGGAACTTCCTGCGGCATGATTATATATCTCGCTCCAATGTCAGCGGCTAACAGTAATGATGCTCCAAGAAAGGCACTATAGGGAAGAACCCAGCGATGGTCGATGCCTACGATCGCTCTCGCAAAATGAGGGATTACCATCCCGATAAAACCGATAGGACCGGCAATCGCTACTGAACCTCCTGCTAACAGGATAATCACGAAGGCAGCTGCCATTTTTAATAGTCCTGTCTTTAAGCCAAGGCCCTTTGCCACATCTTCTCCCATAGCGAATACATTCATCTTGCTTGCAATTATGAGGGATATAACCCAGCCAACTGTTAAATAAGGAAGAACATTTACAAGATAATCGAGTTTTCTGCCTTGAACTGAACCAGCTAACCAGAATAACACCTGCTCAAGGGCTGCTTCATTTAGAACAAGTAACCCTTGTGTAAAAGATGCAAACATCGCTGCCATTGCTGCCCCGGCTAATGTAAGCTTCATCGGTGTCAAACCCTCTCGGCCAATCGAACCAATCAGATAAACACCAATAGCAGCAGCCGCTGCACCTAAAAAGGCAATCCAAGTAAAAGCTTGTAAGCTAGTAACAGAAAATACGGTCACAGCAACAACAATCGCAAATCCTGCACCAGCATTAACTCCAAAAATTTCTGGTGATGCCAAGGGATTTTTTGTCAGGGTTTGCATGAAAACCCCAGCAATCGCCAGACTTGCTCCTACAACAGCTGCAATAATGGCCCTCGGTAAGCGGATTGTTGTTAAAACTAGATGCTCTGTCGATCCATCAAACCTAAAAAAAGCATCAACGGCCATGCTCCAGCTCGTATCCGTGTAACCGTAAACAATACTTGCACTAATAAGAAAGATTGTAATAGTAAAGATTAAAAATAAACCAAGCCATCTTTGCCTGTTAGTTGTTAATTGCATTTTTTAGTTACCTGCCAAATTTACATTTCAAAACTTTCTTTCTAACTTTAAGTCTATTGAAAATCATTCTCGTTGTCAATGAGCATGAAAATCATTTTCAATTAGTTCTTGACATGTTCTTGCTTCCCATTTAATATCAAATTGAAAGTAATTGATAATCATTATCATTTATACTCTATTACATAGGAGGATCATAAAATGAAAGCATTTCGCAACTTGTTTATTCTTATCATCTTGACTGTTTTCGCACTTGTAGCATGTGCAACAGAAGATACAGAGGATAACGCGGATCAAGATACAGGAAATGACAAAAACACAGGATATACAGTTGAACATTCAATGGGTGTAGCAGAAATTCCTGATACCCCAGAAAGAATTGTCATTCTTACAAATGAAGGTACAGAAGCACTGTTAGCAATGGGAATTAAACCAGTCGGAGCTGTCCAATCTTGGGTTGGTGATCCATGGTATGAACATATTGCCGCTGACATGGAAGGTGTTGAAGTCGTCGGGACTGAAAGCGAGGTTAACCTTGAAGCAGTCGCTGCTTTAGAGCCTGACCTTATTATCGGGACTAAACTGCGTCAGGAAGAAATCTATGAACAATTAAATGCGATTGCCCCTACAGTTCTTTCAGAAACTCTGCGAGGAAACTGGCAAGAGAATTTTAAACTTTACGCTGAAGCTGTAAATCAGACCGACAAAGGGCAAGAAGTACTAGACGAATACAACCAGCGAATTGAAGATTTAAGTGCACAGCTTGGAGACCAATTGAGTAAGAAAATTTCGGTTGTTCGCTTCATGGCAGGGGACGTTCGGATTTACCACAAAGACTCATTTTCTGGTGTAATTCTTGAGCAGCTTGGCTTTGCTCGGGCTGAAGGTCAGGATGTCAATGATTTTGCTGAAACGAATGTTACAAAAGAAAGAATTCCTGCGATGGATGGGGACGTCTTATTCTATTTCACATATGAAACCGGTGATGGTGAAGCAACGAAACTTGAAGAGGATTGGGTAAACGATCCCCTCTTCCAACAATTAAACGCTGTTTCAAGCGGAAATGCCCATCGTGTAAGTGACACCATTTGGAACACAGCCGGCGGAGTTATTGCTGCAAACTTAGTGTTAGATGAAATGGAGCAGATTTTTCTTCAATAGTAAAAGTTAACCCCACAAAGATCTTGAGAGATTTTTGTGGGGTTTTATTTTTGGCGCGAGTTTGCCTGTATTGGAGCAATTTTATAATTATAATTTTTAGAGCGGGTTTTCACGAGATTGAGCAGAAATTCATTTTCTTGGAGCCGGTCGCTGCAAAAATAGAGCAGGTTTTCCTTTTTTTTGAGTCGGTTCCTGTCATCTTCAATCAACTTTCCTCAACATTGGAGCGTTTCCTTCAACTTTGGAGCAACATACCCCTGCATGGAGCGAGTCTCCCACTTTGGAGCAACTTTCCCCTGCACCCGAGCAAATCCTTTCCACTTTAGGACAAACTTGTTTCCCAACATCGAGCGATCCTCTTTCCCTGCTTCTTTCCCGCCCCTTTCTTCATCTTCATCACTTAGATTTTTGTACCTATTTTCTTCCCATAAATTATCATATTTTGGTCATACTATCCTCATATAGGTGAATTTTCCCGATTTGGGGTGGCAATATGAAAGGCTGGTTAAGCTGGTATAAGGATTTAAAGAAGAAGAAAAAAGAAAAAAAGCAAAATAAGGATTCCAAGAAAACGGAGTCTTCAGAGAAACAGAACACTCAAACGGAAGCACAAAAGCAAGCTAAATCTGTTTATGAGTTATCAAATGATTTTAAGGAAGTCATTTATCCAAATAAAGCAACGGGAGAAGAATTTGTTGTTTCATTCTATACGTCATTATCAGAAACAAAAATAATTGAACAATTCATTCTGCCAAAACTATTAGAGCAAGGTTTTAAAAAACTAGAGGATATTACTGATATCCTCTCTGTTCCAGGCATTAAAATCTCTGATTTTTCTTGCCGAGATGAACATCTCTTAAGAGGGTCTGTCGAAATCAGAATAAGCGGAGATAAAGAGAGAGCAGCCTACTTAGAAGCTAGTAAAAATATTGGAAGAAACATTGCTGCACCTGAGGTTGAATTCAGTGTAATAGGACCCAAAGAAGCGTTTGTAGAATCTTACGGCCAGAATATTAACCTTTTAAGAAAAAGGCTTCCAATAAAAGAGCTGGTTATTATTGAAAAAATAATAGGTAAGTATTCAAAAACGAAAGTTGGCGTTGCTTATATTCAAGGTCTCGCAAATGAAGAAAACATCAATACCATAATGCAGCGGCTGGATGATATGGAATATGACAATATTCCTGACAGCAGCTTTATTGAACAAATTATATCCGATCAGCATAATTCACCTTTTCCTTTAGCTTTGGATACAGAAAGGCCAGACCGAGCCGCTTCTGTATTAACAGAAGGAAAGATCGTCATCATATCTGATGGTTCTCCGCATGTGCTGATTGCGCCTACAACATTAATAGAATTTTTCAGTTCGTTTGATGATTATTTAACAAACTGGATGCTGGCTTCTTTTTTCCGGGTCATCCGATTGTTCTCGGTTGCCTTTTCGATATTAATTACACCTATTTATGTAGCAGCGCTCACCTATCACTATGAATTAATACCAGGTGATTTAATGGGTACACTTGTGGCTTCAAGACAGGTTGTTCCATTACCGCCATTTTTTGAAGCCCTCTTTCTTGAACTGGTTATTGAGCTGCTAAGAGAAGCAGGGGCACGATTGCCTACAAAAGTAGGTCAGACAATTGGGATTGTTGGCGGGATCGTTATCGGGACAGCATCCGTTGAAGCAGGTTTGACGAGTAATGTATTACTCATTCTAATCGCTCTTGCGGCTTTAGCATCGTTTACAACCCCGGTCTATAAGATTGGTAATGCCATTCGTGTCCTTCGTTTTCCATTTCTGATTTTTGCGCAATTATGGGGATTACTGGGGATTGTATATTGCTTCGCATGGCTGATGACTTACACCCTTAATTTAACATCACTTGGCCGTCCTTTTTTAGAACCGCTCTATCCGCCTAGATTAACTGATTTTAGAGATGCTATTTTTCGTCTTCCTTTTAGAAGGCAAACCGTAAGGCCAATGTTTACTCGTACAAAGAAACCAGAAAAAATTATTCCTAAGGATTTAAAAAAGACAAAGGATATTGACGAATAATCTGGGAAGCAAGATTGGAGGGAAAAAAATGAATCCGCCATCTATACCGGAAACAAGGAAGGTATCGTATTACCTTATTTATTTTCTCATCATTTCTATGCAAATTGGAATAGGTGTCTTAGGATTTCAAAGAATAGTGGCAGAACCAGCTGGTCATGATGCTTGGATAGCTGTTCTGGTATCAGGGCTTTCCATCCATATCATTTTATTCCTCCAATTTAAAATTTTGGAGTATGGAGGCGGAGATATTATTCAAGCCCATCGGATGGCATTTGGCAAGTGGATCGGAAATGTGTTTAGCCTCCTTTTTGCTCTTTATTTCACGATCTCAGCAATAACGATTTTGCGAACATATTTAGAAGTTGTACAGGTTTGGATGTTTCAAGAATTAGAGTTATTTTGGATCTCTTTAGCCTTTTTGGTTCTGATTTATTATATTGTATCAAGCGGATTTCGAACGGTAACTGGAGTCGCTTTCTTTGGAACAGTCTTACCCTCTTATCTAGTTTTTACATTTGCTTTTATATTTCCGTTTTCTGACTTCTCAAATTTACTTCCAATATTTGATACAAACATCAAGGAGCTAGCTCAGTCATCGCTAAATATGTCATTAACGTACATAGGGTATGAGACCATGCTTATGTTCTACCCATTTATCAAAGACCCGAATAAATCGAAAAAGTGGGCTCACCTTGGAATTTTAACCGTCACCCTTTTTTATACGATCGTTACAGCTCTCACCTTTACCTTTTTTAGTAAGGATCAATTAAAAGAAACGGTTTGGGCGACTCTTTCTATATGGAAAATTGCTCAGTTGCCATTTATTGAAAGAATTGAATATATCGGTATTGGAAACTGGATTTTAATCATTCTTCCTAATCTATGTATTACACTATGGTGTGGCAGCCGAATTGTTAGACAGATTACACATTTGCGCCAGAGAAAGGCTTTATTCATCCTTTGTCTATTAGTACTGGTAGCCGTTACTTACATTGAAAAAAGGGAACATATCAATAATTTAAATACCTGGCTAGGACGCACTGGGTTTTATCTTAACTATGCATATGTTCCGATTCTGCTCGTTATTTTACTTGTTGTTCGAAAGGTGAGATCAAAAAATGTTTCAAAAAAACAGCAAAACTAAGCTGTTCCTCTGTATTCTCATTTCTCTTTTTTGGCTGACGGGCTGTGCTGATCCAGAAGTAATAGATGAAATCAGTATTATGACGGGAATAGGCTATGATCTCGATGAAAACAAGATTAAAGGTACTGCCCTCTATCCTTCCTATTTGCCTGAAGGCACTGTTGAAAATGTAACTATTACAGCAACCAATGATATTGCGAGAAAGGTAATTATAGAAATGCAGAGAAAATCGCCTAATCCGCTTGTCACTGGCAGTCTTGAGGTCGTAATATTTGGCAAAGAATTTGCAACGGAAATGGGGATATTTAGAATAGTGGATTCTCTTCAGCGGGACCCAAGTGTTGGGGCAAGATTATATTTAATAGTCAGCGATGGAACTGCTGCGGAAATATTGAATGAGCAATTAGGCGGAGAAGGTACTGGTGAGTATTTATCGAGTCTTATTGACCACAATATTCGGGTACGAGACCTTCCCGAAACAAACTTACATTTATTTGCATTCAGTTACCACCAAGAAGGGAGAGATCCCTATTTACCGATAATGAAACGAATAGGGGAAAAGGATATTACCATAAGTGGTGTGGCAATTTTCAAAAAGGATAAAGTCATTTATGAAATACCAGAGGATAAAATGCTTTATTTTAAACTATTAGTTGATAAGTATAGTAAAGGCTCAGTTTCAGCGCGAAATGAAGAACAAGAGTCCACCATGAGAGTGGTCGACTCCAATACCAATTATATCATTGAGAAAAAAAACGGAGTGGTTGACAAGATCCTGATTCAAATCAAGATTGAAGCCATTGTTTTAGAGTATTCAGGGAAAAGATTAACGCAGAAAGAAGTTGAGAAGCTGGAAAAAGATTTCTCAGACTATATCAAACGGGAATGTACGGAATTACTTAAAACTTTCCAGGAACTAAAGGTCGATCCAGCTGGAATTGGACGAGAGGTTAAAAGTGTAACGTATGGATTTGATATAAAGAAATGGGAAGAATCACAATATCCAAATGTCGAAATTACGGTTGAGCCCGACGTAACGATTTCTGAGACAGGTGTAGTGGAATAAACAGGTAAATCGAGAGGTTGTCTAGACTGGGACATCTCTCTTTCAGACCACCTCTATTGATTAAAGACTATTTATTCTTCTTTAGCCAATCCTGAAGATCTTCTTTTAATTCTAACGGCAGCTCGGTTGTAGTAACGCGTTTAAATAGTTTAAAAATTGGCTCTTGCTGATAGACTCGCAGGCGATTTTCATCATGCCCTGCCCAAGTCCATGATTGAAGATTAGAAATCGGAACATTAACACCATAGATTAATATGCCTTTTTCCCTAACTTCCAGTACATTAGAAAACATTGTATAAGAAGCTAGCGAAACGGCAACCATAATTAGGCCAAACGCGACCAATTCCCAGCTTCCTTTTGATAAAATCAGGTAGAAAATTGTATAAATTGAAATCGGAGTGTAGAAATATAGGAATACCTGGCCCATTTTATATTGGAAAGATTCCGTGCTTCGAATTTGTTTGATTCCTTTCCCTGCCCGGGCACCCTTCGGAAAAATTTTGGCCCCCAGCTTTTTTCGATGAAAAGGATGAGTAATTAATACGATATTCCAAATCACAATCACAGTCAAAAACAGCGTTATCACTAATTGCAGCCCATACATGAAGATACCCTCCAACCTCCGTATAATTTCTTATTATACACAAGATTGGACTCCTTTTCAGTTCTTATTAGGTGCAGAATTAAATGAAATAAACCCTTTGCCAGTTTCTAAATACGACTTTAAACTGGTAAGTATCTGATTCCAATTGTGTTTATGCCAATCCATCGCCTGGAGCCACTCGGTTCCTTCTCCCCACCCACTATGTGAGACTGTAATGGACGTTTTATCAGATATTTCTTTTAAACAAACGGCTACAACCGTTGAAGCTTCTGTCAAAGGGTTTGCTATTTCCGGAATCCTCCATTGAAATACGAGACGATAGGTAGGCTGGATCGAAAGTATTCTGCAGATTTCGTCTGACATATCGATTTCCTGTTCTGCATGATAGATCAATTCATATCTGCCGCCTTCAACTGCTTCTATAGCAGCTTTAGGCACGAACCATTTCATGACTTCATCGCTGATTGTCCATGCTTGCCAGACTAAATCTTTACTCGCTTTAACTACTAAATTCTCTTTAAGTATTTGCACAGTCCGACCTCCTCCTAATCTCAGGATAATTTTACCATAGTTAGCGTCTTTCTTTGTACTACAAAACCAATTTATTTTTCTATTTTTCGAAAAATTAGTTATATTGTAATTTCCCATAAAAAAGACATGAAATAAAAAGATTTCATGTCGAGTTTATAAATCAGTTATTAAAGGGCTTCCTCTACTTGTTTAACCATTTCTGCAACGGAAACAACGCCTCCGCCAGATAGGTACCAATAATTCGGGTCTAAATAGATGATATGATCATTTTGGTAAGCTTTTGTCATTTTAACAAGTTCATTTTCTACTACTTGCTTAGCAGAGGATTCCCCGCCGACAACAGCACCGCGATCTATAACAAATAGATAATCAGGATCTTTTTCCACAATATATTCAAAGGAAATACTTTGACCATGTGTTGAAGATTCTATACTTTCATCTACAGGTGTAATCCCAAATACATCATGAATTAATCCAAATCTTGAACCTTGTCCGTAAGCACTTACTTTCCCATCATTGGCCAAAATAATAAGGGCATTTTCTCCCATTGCCGCTGCCTTTTCATTTAAATCTTGAATAGACTTATCAATTTCAGCTAGTTTTTCTTCGGCAACATCTTCTTTCCCAAAGATTTCTGCAAGTTTATTGACATTTTCTTTAAAAGAATTCATATAGTTTTGTGTATCATTTTCCATATAAATTGTAGGAGCAATCTCACTTAACCGTTCGTATAGAGCGGATTGTCTACCCGAAATGATAATAAGGTCTGGTGCAATTTCGTCGATTTTTTCAAAATCAGGTTCCTTCAAGCTGCCTACGTTCTCAAATTGACCATCTTCATATTTGGACAGATAAGCTGGGATATTTTCTTTTGGAATCCCTGTAACTTCTACCTCAAATGTGTCTAAAGTATCTAAAACACCAAAATCAAATACTACTACTTTTTCAGGATTTTTGGGTACAACGGTTTCTCCTAATTTATGTGCAATGGTAAGCTCTCCACTATCAGCAGCAGACTCTGCATTTGAGCTGGCATCAGAATTACATCCCGCTAATATGACAGTCAGGAAGATTGCCACCAAAATAAAAATTGGCGTTTTTCTCACTTTCATCACCTTCTATAATTAAATTGTTCTTATGTAATGCATTGATAATCATTATCAATGACTATATTAAGTGATAATGATTATCAATGTCAATAAGTTTTTTTCTATGCACTAAAAAAGCCCACCTATAAGATGGGCTTTTACAATTAAAATTCATTTTTATTTTGATTTAGATTCTGATTTTGGTTTAAATTTTGGTTTAGATTTTGGTTTAAATTTTTACTGTGGTTTTGATTTTGATTTGGATTTTGCATAACTGCTGGCATAAATTCTTTTGCCATTTCAGCTAAAGCATAATTATTTCCTTTGTTACCAGTAAAGTTTCTGGTACGCTGCATCATATTTTGTAACGGCACTCTTAGATTTCGATTTCGGCTGGCAAGGACTCCTACAGCTGTGCCAAGACCTATTAAGGAAATAAGAGTCCAACCCCTATTGTTTCTTCTTCTTTGAAATCTGTTCATTAGCTGTGGGGCTTGTCTTCCAAGTCTCATTATTTGACGCATCCACCTTGCATTGTTCATTGTTATACCCCCCATTTATTCACGAAAGGTGAAAAATGAGTTCACCCCTCACTATAATAGGATGTTTCGAACAGGTGAATTTCATAACAGTAAGAAATGCCATTTGCGATATGGGTTATGAATTGTTAAACACTTGTGAAATTTCTTTTTCCGCAAAAGATTCGTTTACTTTTTCTAACTCCTTGTGCTCATTAACTGAATCTCCTGCATAGCGGTCGACTGTATTATAGGGGTGAGCCGAATCCAGGTCGGTTCGGATTCCATATTCCTCCGTTTTTTTATACGTCAAATTGTTGTTCTTTTCCTTTTTCATTTGGATCACCTCACTGATAGGTTCTGCCGATCGGTGAATTTTCATGCTATCCTAACCAAAAAGAATTAATCGTCATCTCCAGTAATCTTTATAGCAGGTGTATTGTTATATATATAGGTTGGAGGGAAATCACTCTCCGGATTCTCATCTTTATGGTAAAAAGCCTTTTGAAGTTTCCCATTGGTTACATTAGGGTCATTATTTTGATTTTTTCTCCCTTCATGCAACTCGCTATCCTCCAGAATCTCATTGATTTTTAAATTTGCTTCTGTGGCTTCTTGATCGATTTTCTTGTTCATTTTCAATCCCCCTGAGTTTTCAAAATGTGAATCTCAGCTTTATTATTAAGAATTAGGATAAAAAATATGATGTCTCCGATTTTATTTATTTGATTTCTTAGATTTGGCTATCTCGTCAACGAGCTTTTCTGCCGCTCTTCTGTAAAAGTTACTCATAGTGGCAAATGAGGCAATAAGTAAAAACTGATTAAGATAATCAGAATCAGAATCGTTGAAACTTTCCACTTCTTTTATGACTTCACAAAGTGACTCTTCTAGACTCGATTCAAAACGATTTAGATTTTGTTGTGTCAGGAAGAGATAGCTGTTGTAAACTTTAGCCAGATCAAAATCCTCCTGAACGATTTTTTGATTCATTAGCTCCAGGGTTGTTTTGATATCACTTATCGAGAGGGCACCTTTTAATTGATAAATTAAACTGATCAAGAGAATATGCTCTTTAGAATATTTTTTATTTTTTATAGGAAAAAATAGCTTTCCTTTTGCATAATTGTTTATCATCGTCTTGGTTAAAACCTTTTCGTCTTCATTTCGTTTAGCAGTCTCGTAATGAGTTTCAAACAGCTGAATGACCTGATCCATATATAAATCGATATTTGGAATATCATTTGCAGCGATGTAATTATCGAGATGTAAATCCTTAATTATTTTTTTAACATTTTCCATTCTAAAAACCTCGTCTATACTATTTTTTCCATTATACGGCATGTTTTATTTTCCGTAAAGCTTGACCATATGCTGTAATGGCTATATCATTATAAGTAGTATTGAAAACTACATGTTAAATATAGGGGTGATGTAATGAGTGCTTTTATTCGGGAACCAATCAATGGCTTAACTCATTTATTCGGAGCTGTTCTGTCTTTCATCGGTTTACTGGCCATGGTTATCAAAGTATCCACGACTTCTGCGGCTCCTCTATCGATTACGGCAGTTATTATTTTTGGCGTAAGTATGATTCTCTTGTATTCCGCTTCGGCCACTTATCATATGGTCATAGCCAGGGAACATGTGATTGCTTTTTTAAGAAGAATCGACCACTCGATGATATTCGTTCTGATCGCAGGTACGTATACACCCTTTTGCCTAATTAGTATGAATGGTGCAGCAGGCTGGATATTGTTTATTATTATTCACAGTCTGGCTATTATCGGTTTACTATATAAATTAATCTGGTTTCAAATGCCAAGATGGGTATCAACTGTCTTATATATTTCAATGGGATGGCTAGTGGTCTTTTTCATTTCGCCTTTGTCAGAGGTATTGTCATTAAATGGAATGATCTTGCTAATTTCTGGTGGAGTCCTCTATACCATTGGCGGCATTATATATGGGGCTAAACCAAAATTCTTAGAATTTAAGCATTTAGGCTTTCACGAGATTTTTCATATCTTTATCCTATTAGGCAGTTTGTGTCATTTCTTGTGTGTGTTTTTCTATGTGCTATAAAGATGCAAAAAAGCGGATTATACTTGTGTAAATCCGCTTTTTAATCTGTAATCTGATTATTCATAGCTCTGGAACATAGCAGCCATATGAACATATGTGCTGCCAGCAAGCATTGCTGAAGAAATTAAAACAGCTTCAGAGAGTTCTTCATTCGTTGCTCTTTTATGATACCCACGACACAATGAATTCTGCCTCTCCAGAAAGGTTATACTTATCAATTCCATAAGGTATTATAAAATGACTGCCTTTTCCAATAGGAGTTGTTTGACCTTCTATCGAAATATGTCCACTGCCATTTATAACACTTACCTGCAAAAAGTCCCTTTCTAATGCTTCAGAAACTTGGCCATTAAGTGTCCAATGTTCCACCGTAAAGTATTTCTCTTTTACTAGCCTTTTCTTCGTTAATCCTTCAGCAGCCTTTTCATTTTGCTCTGTTCCTGCAGGCTGATGCGGAACAGTTGTTACCTCTTTAGCCTTATCTAAATGCAGTTCTCGTTTTTGTCCTTTTGCATCTTTCCGGTCATAGTCATAAACACGGTATGTAATATCCGAACTCTGCTGTGTTTCTAAAATAACAATCCCTCTACCAATTGCATGAATCGTACCGCTTGGCACATAAATAAAATCGCCAGCTTTGACTGGGACATATTTCAATAATTCTTCCCATTCTCCATAATCCATCATATGCTCGAGTTCTTTACGGGACTGCGCATTATGGCCTAAAACAATTTGCGCATCAGATTCGGCATTTAAGACATACCAGCATTCGGTTTTACCATAAGGCTGCCCTTCCACTTCTCTGGCATAATGATCATCTGGATGAACCTGTACAGAGAGATCGTTATTAGCATCTAGTATTTTAACAAGCAGTGGATATTCTTCTTGATTATCAGCGCCTTTATTAAATAGATCTCCATGTTCTTCCCAAGCATCTTTTAGTGTTTTTCCTGCAAGGGGTCCATTAATAATTACACTTGGCCCATTTGGGTGAGCTGAAATAACCCACGCTTCCCCTGTTTGTTCATAAGGTATGTCATAATGAAATTCAGTTTTTAGTTTTTGTCCTCCCCAGATTCGTTCCTGAAAAACGGGTTTTAAAAATATCGGTTCTTTATACATGCACTTACCTCCATTTGTAATAATGGAAACTAGGATCCTCTATCATCATTTTGCCCTATTTAAATTGTACCATCATTCATTTTTCTATCAAAAAATCTTCTGCCGGTTAGGTTACAATAAAAATATATAAGAACATGAAAGCGGGTGCTAAAAGTGGAAGTATTTCCTTTATATATGCTGCATAATTTAAATAAGATACCGGTCTTTCCCCTTCCAGAAGGATTTCATTTTCGTTTTTTTCAAGATTCGACTGACGACATTAATTGGGCCAGAATTACTGCAGCAACAGGTGAATTCAACAACGAGCAAGATGCTCTGAATCGTTTCAATCTAGAATTCAGGACAAATCTTAATGAAGCACAAAAAAGAATTTTATTTTTAGAAACAACCGCTGGACAAACTGTCGGAACTGCCACGGCCTGGTTTGGTGTCTGGAGCAATGAAATCATCGGTCGTCTCCATTGGATTGAAATTATTCCTGAATTCCAAGGAAAAAAACTAGGGAAACCATTGATTACAGAAGCAATGAACATACTTGCACGATATCATGAAAAAGCCTATTTAAAAACACAAACGACAAGTTTAGCTGCGATTCATCTTTACAAAAAATTGGGCTGGGAACCCGCTATTCTGACTAAAGAAGATCAATTAGCATGGGATCAATTAAATAACCCTATGTAAAAAAAGAGAGCAGATCGGCTCTCTTTTTTGGATAGGCTTTGTTAAACGATATGTGTATAAAGGGAATCTGCGAGACTCGACCCCTCAATGAGGTACAACGAGGAGGCTAACCAGTTCGTCCGCGGAAAACGAGCAGATTCCTTTAGACTCTTACGAAAGTCAACAATAAAAGTAAACAGAGTGTTTGTATAAACTACTCTCTACTGAATCGTATCCAGCAGCTGATAGGCTTCCTCTTTTGTATTGACATGTAATAACTTCTCTCTAAATTGATCATCCATTAGCCTGCGCGAAAGCATTTGCAGGATTTTTAAGTGTGCATCTCCTGCACTTTCCTCTGGGACAGCAATCATAAAGATCAGCTTTGCATCGGTTCCATCTAAGCTCTTCCAATCGACGCCATCGCGCTTAATTCCAAAGACAACTGCCGGACGGTTGACAGCTGGTGATTTTCCATGGGGAATCGCAATATTCATGCCAATTCCAGTGGAACTTTGTTTTTCACGGGCAAGAATCGCTTCTTTAAACTTCTCAGGAGAACTGATCACGTTTTCACTCGCTAATTTTTGAATCATTTCATCGATTACTTCTTCTTGGGATGTACCAGCTAAATTCGTTTCGATTAAGTTTAAATTCGTAATATCGGTTAATTTATGAATCTCTTGAGTTGTTGTTTCAGGCTTTGGCTGTTCCGCTTCAGCACCCGTTTTTACTGGTTGAGGTTCTTTATCTTCTATATAAACTTCCTCTTCATAGATATCCTTTTTCAGAACGTTAACCATAAGCGCAGTAACGATGGCACCGATAACGGCGGCAACAAAGAACATGAGGACATTATCGACAGCCCCTAGAACCGCAACAATCGGTCCGCCATGTGCAACCCGGTCTCCCACATCAAAGAGCATCGCAATCACGGAACCAACCATCGAACCGACTACAATACTTGGAATAACACGAAATGGATCTTGTGCGGCAAACGGAATTGCTCCCTCTGTGATACCGAATAATCCCATTGTGAAAGAAGCCTTTCCTGCTTCTCTTTCAGCAGGGAGATACTTTCTTCTACTTAAAAAGGTAGCTAATCCCATTCCAATGGGAGGAATACAGATGGCAACTGCGATTGGCCCCATTATTTCATAGTTTCCTTCGGCAATCATCGCCGCACCAAATAAAAACGCTACTTTATTAAATGGTCCACCCATATCAACCGCAATCATTGCACCTAAAATTAGAGCTAGTACAATTTCACTGGCTCCCTGCATACTGGCTAACCAGTTCGTTAACGCTTCAAAAACGGCTGCAACCGGCGCACCAATTAGGAAAATAAACACAGAGCCTACTATCAAGGTTGCAATGATCGGAATAAAAATGATCGGCATAACGCTCTGAACGGCTCTTGGCACATTGATTTTTTTAATCGCCAAGGTGACATAACCGGCTAAAAATCCTGCAATAATCCCGCCAATAAAGCCTGCTCCCGCTTCACTTCCGTAAAAGCTTCCGTTAGCGGCAATAAACCCGCCAATCATACCTGGTGCAAGCCCCGGGCGGTCGGCAATGCTATAGGAGATAAAGCCTGCCAGAATCGGTACCATGAACGAGAAGGACGCTGCACCTATACTTTCGATACTTTTCCATGCGGAATCCTCTGGTATCACGATCCCGCCAGGGGTTTGTTCACCGCCAATCGCGAGTGCAATTGCAATTAATAATCCCCCAACGACGATGAATGGAATCATATAAGATACACCATTCATCAAGTGTTTATAAATCTGATTTTCTCTCTCTGTCCCTTTTGTTTTAGGAGCTCCAGCAGCTTTCTCACCGGCTTTATAGACAGGTACATCCCCGCTTTGTGCTTTTTGAATTAATTCTTTTGGCCGGCGGATACCGTCTTGTACACCTGTTACCAAAAGTTTCTTCCCGACAAAGCGCTCCTTGGATACTTCCTTATCACTAGCAATAATAATGGCTTCAGCTTCCTCAATATCCTTGGCAGTCAGCTCATTTTCAACTCCAATGGATCCTTGTGTTTCGACTTTAATATCAATTCCCAGTTCATCTGCTGCTTTTTGTAAATTTTCTGCAGCCATATACGTGTGAGCAATCCCCACCGGACAGGCGGTAACGGCTAATACTTTCTTTCCCATGATGTTTTCACCTCATTTTTAGATGTGATCTGGATTTATAATTGCTCTCCTCCATAATATATCCAGCTTGTTCGCTGAATAATTTTTTATTTCCGATAAAGTTTGGTATGTATTGAGAAAAAACATATAATATCTTAGCAAATCTAGAAGGGAGACTCATATTATTATGGCTTGTTTATTGATAAATTGGATGTAAGTCATTATAATGATAAAAGTGCATTGATCTGCTATATTTAGAAAGCGTATCCCAGTAGCTCAGCAAAGCGTAAACGCCCTGAGTCCCTCCCTTGTAGCTTCGTTCCGACGCATTCACAACTTCGAGTCATCTCGCAGGGGAAGGAACAGGATTTTTACTTTGAAATCTTTATTAAGAACATGTCCCAGTAGCTCAGAAGGATAGAGCGACAGCCTCCTAAGCTGTAGGTCGTGAGTTCGAATCTCGCCTGGGACGTAGATATATAAAGCCGTCAATCTCATTTGTATCAAGGGATTGAAGGCTTTTTTACTTTGATTGCATATGTTCTATTTTAAGTCAAATAATTGAAATGGGGTCGGTTTGGGGTCGAAAGTGAATTTTTTAAGTTTTCAGTGTTAGAAAACAAACATATTTATTCCAATGACTCCCACTCTGTTAAGGTGAGCAACACAGGATGAGACAGGGTGATTAACATAGAAAAAACCTAGTAAAATAAGGATTCTTCACGTTTGCTTACTATTTAATTATGAATGATTCTGAGGGTTTCTGACAAATTTCGTCAACAATTCGTCAACAGGTTAAACTTTTTTAGATATTGAACTCGCACTTATTTCATGGTAATATCTAGTAAAATATCAAAAAAACGACAGTACTTCCTTTTTATAGATATAATCCCAATATTGGATATTTCGAACATATCAACTGTGATATACATAATTATTATATTATCTAGTATTATATTCCACGCTTAGATGTAAACACCCCCCATTGTACAAACAAACCATCCTTTTAGTCATTAACATCAAGGTAAAAATGCGTTAAAAATATTAAATCATATTACGCTACTTCCAATGTCTTTAAAGTGAAAATACTCCAATACGATTTAACCTCAAAAATTATCAAATATAGGAGGAACTTTATGAAATATAAGATATACATAATTCTTTGTTCGATTTTGGTACTAATCTGGTTCATTATTTATTTACAAAATTCAACAATTGAAAAAGTGGTTGAAGGTAATATCCTGTCTGAAATTGATGTGGGTGAAAAAAGTAAAATTCTTATTATTGAAGAAGAGAACTACATATACGCAGAGCCTGTAAGACATACATTGCTAGGCTGGAAAAAAGAAGGGCAGTCACGTCCAGCTGTAAAAAACAATCAAGAAAATCAAAAATTCAGCACTAGTAATTATAGTTTGACCCAGTTAAACAATGTAGGTCTAATTTTTGGTTATTTTCCGCCTGACGTAGATTTTATAAGGTTTCAAACAAACGTATTAGATATTAAACATAAACGTAATAGTCATTATTGGTTTATTAAAGTTGATAAATCCGAATTAAACTTTAATCCTCAACAATTTAGTGTAATTTACGAGGATGGAAAGGAGGTTTACTATCCGTTTAATTAGGATTATCATAAAAAAAATTAAGGATAGAAACCTTACATGAAGAAATTAATATCAATTTTTTTAGCAATGGTAATGGTATTAACTGTTCTAGGGCATGTACAATTAACCAATGCATCTTCAGAAAAATCAAGTGGGGTTCTGTCTGAGAAGGAAGCAATCTATTACTCTGAAGATAGGTCTTGGGTTCAAGAAGGAAAAATAAAACTAAATGAAGTAACATATGATGGAGAAATTTTAAAGGAAGGTACATTATATGTAAAGACAAAAGATTTCTCCGGAACAATTGAATTTGGTGATGTTAAACTTACTGATTACGGTTACCTACGAGCAAGCGGAACATTTACAGCTGAGGATAATAAAGAAATTGATTTTCCTGCACTGATTAACATAAAAGAAGACTATAGTATTTTCTCAGGAAGTATTGTAGATGTCGAGAATCCAGATAATTCGAAATTTTTTGTGTCAAAAATAAAAATTTAAGGATACTACTTCGCTAAAAAAGGATATGTTAGAAAAATATCAGGAATTTACTGATAAACAGAATAAAAAGAAGTTAGAGAATGAAGATTTTACGACAATGGCATATGATCCAAATTTAAGAGTTAGTGCATCTGAAGATGACATTTATATGCATTTTGTAGGTAAAGACAGCATGCCTAAATTCAGTAATGCAATAAGATATAGTTTTAGAGTAGGTATGACAGACCAAGGTGATAATTATCCACAGACAGCTGCAGTATATTTAAAATCTACAACTTATTCATCTGGATATGGCTTAGATGTCCAAGATGTTTGGCCAAAACAAGAATCAAGTAACCTAACAGTGGATATCGCTTACTCATATTCACCTGTTACTATTGGTTGGGGAATCCAGGATACTCCTAGATGGTCTGTAAATAGAAACTCTGCAACAAGTCATGTTTACCAGGTAATAGACTACTATAAGGACATGTACTGGAATGGGCAAAACGGTTCAACTGATAACAAAAAAGGTATAGATGCTGATTTTTACATTGCGATGATGGGTGGAACAACAAACTCATGCTACGGTTATAGTATTTATGCAAAAACTACAACAATGAACATTTATACTGGCTATACTTTCACCCATCAAACAAGTTGGAAAAATAGTTGTATTAAAGTAAGCTAAACTAGTAAATGTAAAAAATAGATTTTAAACCATAATAAAATTGTAAATCTACGAAACTAATGTGCTACGATGCGTTGGGAGTGTAATATAAACTGTGTAAGTAAGGAATGCGTACGGTTTCTTACTTGCACAGTTTTTTTATTTGATAGAATAATAAGTATAAAGCTTGTCCCAGCGAGACATTTCTTCCACTATAGAAGATATCTATGGTTTCTCCGTGTCTCATGAAATGGTGTCTGATATTACCTTTGATTTTTTGTGATACTTTACATCGAACATACAGCTTATTTTTACAAACCTTATTGTTTGACTATAGAATTATGCAAAAAAAGCCCCTCAATAATGAGAAGGGCTTTTTCTATGCTCTGAATTCGTACAAGTAATAATAAGATGTTCTGCAATTTTCACTTTATACAAACATTTATTTCACACGAAGAACTTGTCCAACATAAATGGTGTAATTGTCATCAAGGTTGTTCCATTCTTTAATTTGCTCGATGGTGCTTCCATAAGTTCTGCTTAGCGAATACACAGTATCTCCTTCGACAACGGTGTGATATACATAGGTCGTTTTCTTTGGAATACTAAAGGATCTCGCTAATCCATTGACATGACCGCGTGCAATTTTTTCAATATAGGAAGATTGCTTTAATTTATTGGCATCGGTTGAGTTATCAATGAATCCATTCTCTGTTAAAAGAGCAGGCATGTAGGATTCCCGTAACACATGGAAATTGGCTTGTTTTTTCCCTCTGTTATAAAAATCCACTTGTTTTAGGATTTCTTCATGAATTATATCCTGATAAGTAGTGGTCGGCACTCCTACATTCGGGTAAATATAACTCTCAAATCCGGTACCTCCGCCTGCATTAATATGAATCGAAAGATAATAATCAGCCCCCCATGAATTGGCGGCATCTGTTCTCTCTGTTAAACTGACAGTTTGATCCCCGGTACGGCTCATTAAAATTGAAATATTGTTGTATTCATCTATTAAAATATCCCTGACTCTCGTTGCAATTTGCAGGGTTAGGTTTTTCTCCTGAAGGCCATTTCCTACTGCACCTGGGTCAGAGCCGCCATGTCCCGGGTCAATAAAAACCTTTACCATTGAGTATCACCTCTGCTTTTTGCTATTATCTATATTCCATTTCTCAAAAATGGCTTGTACGAAAGCATGAAGGTTCTACTAAATTGGCTTCTGTTTTATAAAAAAAATATAAATGTCCTGCAATAAAAGCCTCTTTACCTATCAAAGACTTTTCATTTGCTTTTTAGGAGATTAATTCCGTCTATCAACGTATTTTTATTCTTTTTCAGCAAATTTCACTGCTAATGAACCAATTCACAGAGATTATCATCAAATTTTTTTCAGTTATCAACGAATTGTACCGCTTATCAACAAATTCATGCCTTGATTCTATCTAAATTTAAAAAAGTGAACCCCTCCCCGGAGTCCACCTGCACCTAATTCTTATTCACTTTTTTATATAGTTCATCATACTTCTTTGCTAATTCAAAATCTAAGTCTGTTAAGCCTTTTGCGCGCCAAGAGGTAATTTTCACTGTGATTAATTTGTAGTCAATCGAGATGAAGGGATGATGGTTGGCTTCTTCTGATAAGTTCGCAACCAACTGCACAAATTCTACTCCATTCAAATACTCTTTAAAACGATACTTTCTTTCAATCCACTTGTCATCGGACAGCTTCCAGTTTGGATTCTCTGAAAGTCTTGCTTCAATTGCAGATTGATTTAATCTTTCCATATACCTTCCCCCCTCTAATTGGCCGTCTCCTCTTAAGTTTACCACTTTTTCTCAGCAAATTATTGAAAAATAAAAAAGGACAACTCAAATTATTGAATCGCCCTCTGGATTTTTTCTTGAAGATATAAAACCGTTTCTTTGTCTGATTGAGTAGGCAGTGCGAATGGCTGCTTGTAGCTTTCAGGGCCTTTGCCTGTGATGACGATCCAGTCATCTTTTTTTCCCATTTTAATCGCTGTTTTTATCGCAATCGTTCGGTCTGGTATCACTAAATCTTTCTTTTCAGCGTAATCATGATGGAGTGTATGCAGGCTTGCCACCATTTCATCTGAAGCTTCCGAATCCAAATCATCCATCGTCAAGATTGAAACATCGCTCATTTCCGACGAGACTTTAACCATTTCCGCACGCTTTGTTTGATCCCGTCCGCCACGGAAACCGAAGATATGGAAAATTCTCATAGCCCCGCATTGTTTCGCAGTTTGAAGAGCATGGAAAATAGCGTCTGCTGTATGGGCGTAATCGATGACCATGGTTGGTCCATCTTCGTCCCGATAGATTTCAAATCTCCCAGGAACCCCTGAAAAATGTTCTAGTACCGGGAGAATTTCTTGTTTTCTGATAGACATTCTTCTAGTAACCGCATAAGCAATTGCGGCATTATACAAATTATGATGTCCAGGCAACGGAATTGCTAAATTTACACGTACCCCGTTTTCATACATGGATATGGAAGGGTTAGGAGCTGATTGAAAGTCAGTGATTTGTAAATCGGAGTGACTGGCAGTTCCAATTACATATGTGTTTACTCTCTTCTCATGAAGGTTTTTAATTAACCGCTCTCCCCATTCATTATCTCCATTTATTATAGCCAGACCGGTAGACTTTAGTTTATCGAAAAGCATTGCTTTCGCATGAAAATATCCTTCCATTGTTTGATGAAAATCGAGATGCTCATGATAAAGGTTAGTGAAAATGCAATAATCAAATTCAATGCCTTCCAGCCGGTATTGTGCCAGACCATGGGATGAAACTTCTAAAATAACAGCCTGATCCTCACTTTTGGCCAATAATGCATTTAATTCAACATTTCCCGGAGTGGTATTGCGGGACTCAATCGTTTCACCATTAATCATATATTGAATCGTCCCGATCACAGAGCAGGAAACTCCGTTTTCTTCTAAAATTTGTCTCAGCATATAGCTGATGGTCGTTTTTCCATTCGTTCCGGTAACCCCAATCATAATTTTTTGGCTGCTCGGGTCTTTGTAAAATTGCTTGGCAACAGCCCCTAAAATTCTACGGCTATTACTTACTTGGATATAGGGAACGGCTAAGTAAACCATTGGTTTTTCTCCAATGACAGCCCTAGCTCCCTTCCGGATAGCTTCTTCGATATATTCGTGTCCATCTGAGCTGTACCCTTTGACCGCAACAAATAGGTAGCCTTCTTTTGTATCTTTTGAATTATCGGTTATACCCGTTATCTTTATATCATCGATGTTAGGTGAAGCAATAACATCTGCTATTGAATCTGCTATAAGGTTTTGAAGTAACATACATTTTTACTCCTTACTCTCATCTCAGCTGGTCACCTCTATCATAGAGTAAAAATATGAGTGAATGGTCAAATTAAAAATCTTGTAACCAAACATTAATAATATTATCTTTATCTTCCCGTTTTATATTCTCAACAAACTAATACAGAAACTAGCGCTAAATTAAGTGAGAACTGTTAGAATCACCTTATTTTTATAACAATTGTTACAGACAAAAAGAGCATCTTTTAAATCAAGAAAGATACTCTTATAAAAGATTAATCTTCTACCGGAAACCATCCCGGCACCCCCGTAATCATATTCCAAAGAGGATCCGGAATGACTAACTGTTTTTGATCAGCTAATGACAAGGTGATTCGAATTTCATCTTGTTTGCCGTTAGCGATTTTTTCTACCCATTTTGGTTCCATAATTAACTCACGTCCTATGGCCAGTAATGGTACTTTTGTTTTTAATGCCTTAATTACATCATCTGGTGAATAAAGATTTCCAACCCCAATCACAGGCACTCGGTCCCCTACATGTTCTCGGATCATGATAACGCGTGAATGATCATCTGACTTATCCCTTATCGAGCCAGCCCAGAAATTTCTAACGGAAACATGGATATAATCAAGGTTCTGATCCGCTAAAGCATCTACGAATCGTAATGTGTCTTCCATTGTGATTCCCGGATTTTCCCTTTCTTCCGGTGAAATCCGGTATCCGACAATAAGTGGCTGTTTTGCATGTTCCTTAACAGCTTTTTGAATCGCATCTATTACCGCAAGCGGAAAAGCCATTCTTTTTTCAATCGTACCTCCCCACTTGTCATTTCTTCGATTAGAGTGAGGGGAAAAGAATTGTTGGATTAAGTACGTATTAGCCCCATGAATTTCGACCCCATCAAAGCCAGCTTCTATGGCTCTCCGGGTTGCTTCACTAAATGCTTGAATGGTTTTATTAATATCTGCTTCGGTCATCTCTCTTGGAGTCACGGCACCTTCCCGTTCAGCAGCAACGGCACTAGCACTAACAGGCTGTTTATCCGGTAATAAGTCTGGAATTGCCATTCTTCCTGCGTGGAAAATTTGTAAAATCGCTTTAGCTCCTTCGCCTTTAATAGCACTTGCCAGCTTCTTTAAACTAGGTATTAATTCATCTCGGTCGGCTCCGATAGCATTGGGAAATCCTTTTCCGTCAGGCAAAACATAAGCGCATGCAGTAATTACGGCAGCCACTCCTCCAGAACGCACCCGGTAATATTCAATTTCTTCATCTGTCACACTGCCATCTTCATTCGACGACGAGTTCGTCATCGGTGCCATAAGGATACGATTCTTCAGTACGAAACCTGAAGATAAAGGAAATGTTTGAAAGATTAGTTCATATTTTGGATCCATGTTCTATCTCCTTATACGAATAGATGTAATTGAAACTTGATGATTTATTTCAAATAAATTCGCTACATATTAGTATAGGAATATAATCATGGTCTATCCTGTAGAGTTTTTCCCAGTCTGTTAAGGGCTAGTTGAACGAAATAAAATAGCCTTAGATCTAGCAACAAGCAACTCTTTATCGTCATAAATCGAACACTCTGTATGTACTAAAGTTCTGCCCTGCTTTTCAATTCGCGCCTGTGCAACGAGGTATGATCCAGTAGCCGGTCTCAAAAAAGATACATTTAAATCAACCGTAAGAGCTTGCTGGACTCCAATTTCCTTGGCAGGTACCAGATTGACCATTGCGACATCTGCCAAGGAAGAAATGATTCCCCCATGCACAACCCCGGCACTATTTATGTATAGGTCTTTAATGGGCATTCGGATATGCACATTGTGCTCATCAATCTTCTTATATTGAAATCCTAAAAATTCATCAAATGGCTGTTTGATAAACATACTAACACCTCTTTCTCTATTACACCTATACAATCTTTTTAATAAAATTCCTGCACAAATTATGGCTACATTTATTCCTGTCTTGGTACTGTTAATTTTAGATGTTACATAGTAAGAAAAGCTTCATTTATCTATTATTGAATATGCTTTCCTTAACTGCCATTATCGAGTTTTTAGCTTAAATGAACATAAAAACGGATACAAAAGAGAATCATATCACGGAGAGGAGTACTTATCCATAAGTCGCGTTATGATCTATACTGCTTAAACTTTCTAGTATGGAACTGCCGCCGTTTAGCACCGTTTAGCATTAGAAGGATTATATAACTTAGGAGGATAGGTAATGAAGAAAAAAATGGTTACACTTGATGTATCGAATCTTTGGACCCCTTATATAAATAATACTATGGCAACATGTGTTAACAAACATGCTTTACAAACAATTACGGATCCTGATATCCATCATATATTTGAAAAAGCTTTGCAGCTATCAGAGCATATTGTTCAAAATATTACAGATATCTTTAACGGCGAAAATTTTCCTATTCCGCAGGGCTTTACGGATGAAGATGTCCATTTAAATGCGCCACGATTATTTTCAGACGAATTTTGGCTATTTTATCTTCATGAAATGACTATACATGGGTTAACGGCCTATTCTCTTGGAATTACCAGTTCCCATAGGCATGACGTACGCCAATTATATTTAGAAATATTTGACCGAGCTTCTGATTTGTATGATTCCACATTAGAAATGATGAGATCTAAAGGGCTTTTGGAACGCGCCCCTACAATCACGCTTCCGGAAAAAATTGAATTTGCGGAAAAACAAAGCTTTATAGCGGGTTGGTTCGGTAATCACCGTTCATTGAACGTTATTGAAATCAGCAGTCTTTATTTTAATTTGCATAAAAGCATCATGACAAGAGACTTAGCACTTGGCTTTAGCCAAACCGCGCAATCAAAAGAAATTCGATTCTTTATTCGACGAGTTTTTGAATTAGCCGATGAACATATTTCTATTTTCAGTTCTATCCTGCATGATGACTTTATAAGTTCCTCTATATCCTGGGATACTCATATTACTGATTCCGAAATCGCACCTTTTTCTGATAAATTAATGATGTTTCATTGCAGTTTCTTAATTCAATCCGCGATGGCTTATTATGGTACCGCGCTGTCAGGTTCCATGCGACGTGATTTAGGGCTAAAATATTCGGCTGCCATCGCAAGAGATGTAAAGCTGGCAGAAGACTGCGTCAATATCATGATTGCCAATGGATGGTTTGAGGAACCGCCGCATTCAGTTGATCGCAGAGAATTACATGAAAGATAATGAAAGAAAATGTAGTAAGGATCAACACGCAGAAAACATACTGGTACAAGGGGATCAATCTCCCCTCTCGCGATAATTCATCCCTAATAAAGCAAAAATAAGTTTTTATTATATTTATAAAAAAAAACCAAGAGATTCCTCTCTTGGTTTTTTTAATTGATGACTGTCAGACATAAGTTTTCTTATTATAACTTTTGAATTAGGACTATATTCTCTATTTACTTACAGACAAATTTAGGTCCTTGAGGTTTGTTAAGTCTTACTTTAACAATAAAAGGAAAGGTGGTAGTGATTAGTAGATTTTACCGTCAGAAAATAATGAATAGAAAGGGTTCCTTGATGAAGAAGCTATTTAAACAATTGTAGCCTTTGTTTTACTCCTTACATCCCGCTTATCCAACTTCTCTGCATTTGGATCAAACGGCAAGAATTTTAGTGATCCTGGCAGTCACGGTTCGCCAATTTTACACCAGATGTCTTCACACAATAAATACCTGCCTTCATTCCATCGAGCTATAACTCAATATTTAGGGCTGTTTTCTAAAATTAGAAGTATCTCTCGAAACAGCCTCCTTAACTCCTATATGGGTCTATTGCTAAGTTCACAAGGTTCTACACATTCACTTACATAAATGAATAGAAAGAAAGGTGGAGAAAATTGCATAAAGTCTCTTATTTCCTTATTTTTGTTGTAATGATCACGGCTTTCATCTTTCTCGTAAAAGATAAGCCTATTCAAGCTGAAGAAGGCAATGTGCGAGAAATAGGAACGGCACTTAATGCTGTTTCGATACCTGCTGCCGGATATGGGAAAGGTCCAAACGGAGAAGACTGGGTCTACGCCGTTGCCAATGGTTCCCCTGCTATTTTCAATATTCTAGATGCTAAAACCGGCGAACGTGTTAATAGCTTCCCGCTGGATGGAGCTAGCGGTGCCTGGGGTGTTACTGTCGATCCAGAAGGAAATGTATATGTAGGAACTTATTCGAATGCATCCCTTTATAAATATGTACCTGGCGTGGATCATATTGAAAATCTGGGAAAACCAATTCCAGGTGAATCCTTTATATGGCGTATAAAATCTGATGAAGACGGACGTATTTATGGCGGAACCTTCCCAAGCGGAAAAGTGTTCCAATATGATCCAAACACTGGCGAGTTTCGTGATTATGGACAAATCGCTGAAGGACAGCAATACGCTAGAAGTATTGATATTTATAAGGACAAGGCCTATGTCGGTTTAGGTACAAATGGTGCTAATCTAGTTGAGTTAAATCTCGTAACAGGAGAAAGAACGGAGATTGAATTACCTGAAAAATATGCGAGCGCGACAAATGTTTACGACATTAATATCATTCGAAATAAAATGTTTGCACGAGTGACAGGAGGTTCCTCAGGAAATACCATCCTTGTCTATGACTTAAAAACGATGGAAATGATCGATGAAATTGCAGGTGCAAATGGATTAGACGTATCGTATCCAGGTTCTGGTAATTTGGTTTATTTTATAAAGAACGAAGAGTTGTATTCTTATGATTTGAATTCGTTAGAATTAACAGCAACTGGATTCAACAATCTTTTTTCAGCAAGAGGGTTTGGATGGATTGAGATGAACAGCCATGATTTTCCTGGAAAAACATTAGTAAGTATTGCATGGGACGGGAAAATCCGTCTGTATAATCCAATTACGACCCATCATCAAATCCTACAAGGACAAGTAAGCGGACAGCCCGTCGCTATTCAATCACTTGCACGGGGACCAAATGGAAATATTTTTATTGGAGGATATTTATCAGGGGGACTAGCAGAGTATAATTATTCGACTAATCAATTAACGGAATACAAAGGAATTGGACAAATAGAAGGAATGGTCACACATAATGACCGTTTATATATGGGTGTTTATCCGGGCGGATTTATTTATTCCTATGACCCAAGTCAAGCCTTTGAATTTGGAAAGAACCCCGTTGAACATTTCAGCCTAAGACCTGAAGGGCAAGACCGGCCATTTGCGCTTGTTTCTGCAGGGGATAAAATAGCGATCGGAACGGTTCCTGATTACGGAAAACTCGGAGGGGCTCTAACAATCTTTGACCCTGCAGTTAATCATTACACGGTTCATCAAAATATTGTTCAAAATCAAAGTGTTGTTTCACTGGCCTATAAGGATAGACTGGTATATGGAGGAACATCTGTCTGGGGCGGTCTCGGAATTGCACCAACCGAACAAGAAGCAAAACTATTTATCTTTGATTTAGAAAGCGAAGAAAAACGATTAGAAACTGTACCGGTTCCTGGAGAAAAAGCCATTACAGCTTTAACTTTTGATGAAAACGGATATTTATGGGGACTAACCTCAGGAATCTTGTTTAAATACGATACGGAGACAAACGAAATTAGCGAAACAGTGGAGCTGTATTCCAGGGACTGGGATTCCACCGGTCATTTATGGAGAGAGGGATTCTTAACATTTGATGAGGATGGGTACCTCTATGGTTCAACACGCGGAAAATTGTTTAGAGTAAATCCGGATACGTTAGATCATGAAACATTAGTTGAAAACGCAAATCTGTTTGCAGAAGATGCAGATGGAAACTTCTATTTTGCTAGAGGTCATAAGCTTTATCAGTATTTGAGATAGATTTACACAAATTCAGCCCACAGCTTATCGTCATCTGTATAATAACGTATATTGTTTTGATCCCATTCTAGTACTACTAACCCATCTTTTTCGTAAAATCTGTGGTGTGGTTCGACTAACCAAAAAAACCAAGAGAATCTTCTCTTGGTTTTTTTGATTGTGTTACTCTCTAGTTTTACTAATCATTAAATTGTGTCTCCAATTCCATATTTATTCACAGCAGCTATCACTTGCACCTAGTAAAACTAAACCAGGATTCTATTGACTATCTTCTTTATCCAATGTTAATTCTTCAGTATCAGTAATCTGTGAATCAATCGCGACCTTATTTCCGTTGAAGGAACTTACCGTAAATGTGGCCCTAATCTTTTAAAAAATAACAGATTCTCCTACTTTGTACTTTATCTTTTTTTCACTTGCATGAATGATTGACCAAAGAATGGCTAAAAAGATAAATATGCCAGCTCCTCCCCAATAGAGATATGTAAAACCTAACTTTAATTCAAGTATCATGTAACTGATAAAAGGACCTAGAGCTGCACCAACATCTTGAGCAATTGAGTATATAGTCAGAAACGAAACTATATTTGTAGTCTTAGCGGTATCGAGTGCAATTGCATCCATAACCGTTGTAATTGAGGTTGAACCAATCATAACTAAGAAGGTAATCAGTACCCACACGGTGATTGTCAGATTACTTGAGATCAATCCAAATGTTATACCCGCAAAGATCAGAGAATGAATAAAGATTGTATGTCTCCCTCCTGGTCCATCAGACCACCTCCCGAAAAGCTTTCCTAGTGACGGCTCCCATACCCATCTGGCAGAAAGAATAATCCCTGTGAGTAACGTTGCACTTAATACAGACCCGAATATAGAAATACTCTTACCGTGAACATGTTCAACGACTAAACTGATGGTAGAAGTAAAAACCCCCTGATATAACAGAGTGATAAAAAAACCTGTAGTGATAATACTTACCTTATATTTAAATGTTGATTGTGAAAAGATAGCTTTATCAAGAGCAGAAACCTTTTCAGCCTTAAGAGGTCTTTCCTTAGTTTTAAGAAAATACATAATCAACGGAAGCCCTGTAAAGGTAATAACACCAAAAATAATGGAAACTATACTTAACCCAATAAAGGGAACTAAAATACCCCCTATTAACATTCCTGCCAGACTTCCCAGACGGTATAATCCATTATATAAACCCATTGATTGACCGCGATGTTTTTCATCAGCAAGAAACGCGACAGCCGATAGACCTCCGATTCGAAAAAGTGACCATGCAATCCCCCATAACCCGCGTAATATAACCCAGGCGATAAACCCTTCAAACAAACCATATCCCAAGGTTGTTAAGCCTCCTAAAATAACGGCTATAATCAGTCCAAATCTTAAGGAAATCCTTTTATAAATCCACCCCACAAATGGATTGAAAGGCAGTCGGACGAATCGGTTAATGGAAAGGAGAATTCCAACCTGCCAAATAGAGTCAAGCCCTGCCTCTTCCCAGTAAAGAGGTAATGCAATATATAACATCGAATCTCCTAAAAGACTTAAAGAGGTTACAATGGCAACTACTACAATAACACGGGAATTGTCAGGGTTTTCCTTTGATTCCATATAAAATTCTCCTTTCCCCAATCAAATCAAACTATAATCCTTTTAATTCTCTATACGCTTGTAAAAATTGCTGGTACGTTTCATGCCCCAGTCTATCCTCTTGCAATCCGAATAAATGCTGAAAGACTAACTCTTTCGCTTCCTCAACCTGATAACTATACGCATTCATAATTAATTTTATATATGATATGAAATATTCTTTTCGTAATGAACCTGCACGATTAATGACCATATTCCTCTCTTCAATTTTATAGGAAGCAGATACTTCCCATCCCAGTTACTCATTTTTAAAACTGAATCAATTACAACAGTTATTATTGTTTAGATTTACACTGCAGACCCCTGTTTCAGGTAATTCTAATTCCACTTTCTCAGCGGAAATAAAATCACCAGCTAGGTAGGCTGCAACAGATCTAGCTTGTTCATATCCTGTCGCCATTAGAAATGTTGGTGCCCGGCCATAGCTTTTCGAACCAATAATATAGAAGTCTTTTTCGGGCTGACGCAGTTCCTTTTCCCCGTGCGGACGTACGGTTCCGCAACTGTGGATATTAGGATCGATTAGCGGAGCTAAGGCTTTTACACTTTCGGTTGCAGAATCGATAGAGGTTCGAACCTCATTGATCATGGTGAAATCAGGACGGCTCCCTGTATTTACGATCAACTCATCGATTCCAGTAAGACTCCTATCCTCAGCTTGAATCTCAATTCCTGCTTCAGATTTCTTGACCAATTGGATACTAAAAGGAGTGATCACTTCTATCTTCTGTTTATCAACTAGTCTGTGAATCCTGCTGCCTAAGGCACCCCGAGCTGCAAGAGCATCTTTTTCTTCTCCTCCATAAGCGTCTTCAACGCGCTTTCTTCTCATAATCCACAAAATGTCCGTTTGAGGAAAAGACTCTTTAAGTTTCGCCAAATCCAGTAATGCATTGATCGCTGAATGCCCTCCACCTACGACAGCTACGCGCTTGTTGGCATATCGTTCCTGTTCCCTGCCCAAAACATCAGGAATGCCGTAAAAAATTTGATCCTGAAGTAATTCTTCTTTAAGCCATATTCCACTTGAAACAGCAGGATTCGGATTTCCCCAAGTTCCTGTCGCATCAAGCACAGCTCCAGCTTCATATGTTTTATACATACCATTGTTTTCAGTATGAATGATAAATGGAACATGATCCCGATTCCATGTCTTCATTTTATCCATATCTTTTCTTCCTATTGATAGTACTTTTGTATTTAAATAAACAAAAGGCTGAATTTCCTGAAGATTAGATAATGGCTGTAAATATTGTTCAACAAGTTCTTTCCCAGTCGGTAATTGATCTAAATCTGGATGTGTCCAGCCACTTGTTTCGAGTAAACTCATAGCTGCTTTATCGATGTTATATCGCCAAGGTGAAAATAAGCGAACATGCCCCCACGTTAAGATATTAGCACCTACTTGCTTACCCGCTTCTAGCAAGATAAAAGATTTCCCGCGGACTGCTAAATGTGCTGCAGCTGCTAAGCCAACGGGTCCTGCTCCAATAATCGCAACAGGTAAGCGATGATTTGAATCATTATTTATCGTACTAGTATTCTTTTCACTTGTTTTTGGACCGCAGCATCCTTGTACTTCAATAGGAATATTTAATAAATTTGTCATAATGTTTTACTCCTCATTTCTTTTCATTGTTTTTTATATTTATTGAGCTTTCAAATAGGTTAGGAGTCTCCGAACAACAAATTTTGCATCAGAATCTACTCCCCTTAATGTAGCGGAAGAAAATGATCGCTGTCCTTCTAATCCCAAGTAATAAAGTCCAGGAACAGTCTTACTTACACCGGCAAGATGTAGAGGTTTGCCTTCTGAATCAAGAGCCCGTAATTGACGTAAATAAGGAAAATTATAACGGTACCCTGTAGCAAAAATAACAGTGTCCACGGGTTCTTTTATCCCATCTGACCAAATGATTCCCTCCGTATAAAAAGAGGAAAACATAGGCTTCTGATTCGGTTTTCCCATCGCTAATTGTTCTTTAAATCCATCTAAATCTATTACAGCGTTTGAAGAAGGAATCATTTTTCCAAATCTCCAAAAAGGAAATGTATCAAATCCTATAATCTTGAACCAAAAGTGCAGGTCTTTTCCTATTATTTTTTGATTGATTAATTTTACCGGATGCCTTACAGCTAAAGTGGTTGAAGATACTTCTGCTAATTCAATAGCAATCTGAACCGCTGAATTTCTGCTCCCAACTACTACAATCCTTTGGTTATTCAAAGTATCTGGACTTCGATAGTCAGCGGAATGAATGATATGTCCTTTAAATTGATCCATTCCTGTTATGGAAGGTATAAATGGAGTATGAAAGGATCCTGTTGCATTTATAATAGATCTGCTTAGATATACTTCATTGGATTTTGTTTGAATTGTGAATATATGATCCTTTTTTTCAACAGAGACAACATGCGAATTGGTAACTAATGGAAATTGAAAATAGTCTTGGTAATCTTTTAGATAACGAATTACTTCAGACTTAGATGGATAATGGTCAGGATCTCCTGGAAAATTCATTCCGGGTAAAGGCGAAAAACGTGCAGGAGAAAATAATTTAAGACTGTCATAATACTGTGGCCAAGATCCTTCAGCATTCTCTTGAGATTCTAAAATCAAAAATTGTAACCCCTTCTTTTGTAAATGATACCCCGAAGCAAGACCTGCCTGACCTCCGCCAATTACAATAACATCTAATACCTTTGTCATATAAACCCTTCTTTATAATTATTTGCATTTTGCAAGTAATTGTTGCAATGTTTCTCCCATTAAAGGAGATCTTCTAGAGATATGGTATTTTCCTTTCTTTTATACTTTTACTACTTGTTACTTTTTTCCTTTGATTTATTTATACCTAACTAATTTGCAAAATGCAAGTATTATTTTAAAAAAAATAAAATCAAACAAAAAACTGTAGAAGATAACGTCTACAGTTTTTGAAGTATAAAAATTTGCCTAAAGTTTTTTGGAGCATAACCTTGCCAAAACGGCAATATTATGGTTCCAGTCCCACTTAGCTGGTCATAAATCACCTTATATGTATGGTGGAGACGGTGGGAATCGAACCCACGTCCAAAGATATCGCTACTTAAGCGTCTACGAGCGTAGTCGGCATATTTACGTTTCGCTACTTCTTATGCCTGCCGACAGGCGTCCGAGTAGCTAGTCTGTAAATCTCTTCCCTCATCCTCAGACGGCAGAATCAGGCGTATCCCACTCTAGTGAGCCCCAGGACTCCACATGGGCGATGGAGAGTGAGGCAAGCTATGCGCTACTTACGCAGCGAAAGCTAAGTTGTTGTTTTGTTTGCCAGTTATATTTAACTTGACGTTGATTACGAGGACGATCCCCCCGGCTCGCAACTCAAGCTCGACTACCCCTGTCGAATCCGTAGCGTCCCCATTATAAAAATGAGTAGTACAGGAATCCCGAGCAAACAGTTGCGTCATCCCTTTTCGATGACAATATCCATTATAACATGCTTACAGATTTACGCAAATGGTGGTTATTAACAGTCTTACCTTTGCCGTTCCTTAAAGGCACGCTCTATATCACGCTTAGCCTCTTTCCGTTTTAAGTCTTCACGTTTATCGTAATTCTTTTTACCTTTAGCTAAGCCCAATAAGATTTTCGCGTAGCCATTTTTAAGATATAACTTCACAGGAACCAAAGAATAGCCCTTTTCCTTTGTTTCCCCAATCAGTTTACTGATTTCCTTTTTATGAAGCAGCAGTTTACGGGTTCGTAAAGGATCGTGATTATACCGGTTTCCTTGCTCATAGGGACTGATATGCATATTGAATAAAAAGACTTCCCCGTTTTGAATTCTCGCAAACGAATCCTTGAGGTTGACTCTCCCTGCACGGATTGACTTAATTTCGGTTCCTTGCAAAACAAGCCCTGCTTCATACGTTTCTTCTATAAAATAATCATGATATGCTTTTTTATTCTGAGCAATCACTTTCCCTTGACCTTTTGGCATAAGCTTTTTCCTCCTCCAGCGTTACTATATTGTATCAAAAGGAGGTGCTCTACTCAATGATTAGGTCACATTACGGGCGGAATATAAAGGTTTAAAAATGTAAACACAGACAGATTTCCGACATCGACTAAAAAGTGTGAAAAAATCGGCCATCTTAGGCTTCCGATTCTGTAGTAGGCATAAGACCATACGAGTGACATAATAAGTAGAGAGACAAATATCATATAGCTACGGTTTGCAATTGAAAAAACGCCCCATAAAAGCGGATGACTCAAGATAAAAAATAATGTAGAATATAGAACCTTTGCAAACTTTGATTGGAAGGGTAGCTTGTTTAGTAAAAGCCCGCGCCAAAATCCTTCTTCAAAAAAAGGATTAATCAAAGCAAACAATAGCCAAAATAACGTTGCCGCTAAAGACTCACTTAGAAGCTGCAGATTCGTAAACAGAATCGTTAACGGAAAAAGCCCCACCAAGACAGTTCCAATTTTCCAGCCAAAGTGGCCTTCGACCCGAGAGAGCCATTTTGACCGCTCTTCCTTTGTCGTAAAAAAGTAAATAAAAGCAAATATACTCCCCCAGTAAAAAATAGCGACCGGAATCCAGGCCCATTCTTGAATGAAGGTTGAAAAAATAAAAGAACTGCTTGAACTGATCAGGACTACAATAATCGGTGCCCAGATCATAATATGACCATTTTTCATCTTTACAGCCATTAATAAATCTCCTCTATTTCGACAAATTTTTCACTATTTTCCAAGTATAACAAAGAGTGGGTTTTAATGGCTCCATTATTATGTAAAAAATTTGTTAATGGCGTTTAGTTAATTAATATCTGCAAAAAAAACAGCCCCTTCCTCTGAAGAGACTGTTAACTTCTTTTTTTCTTTTTCGTCCGGGCTGATTTCGGGACATTTTCGAAATGCTTTCGCTTTTTCTTCGGTTTTCTTGTCGACCACTCGTCGCCGTTTTCTCCTTTGGAGCCTCCACCATTCCGGTTTTCTGCACCTTTTCTTCTCGATTTGCCGGCGTTTGCTTTTACTACTGTTGTGGTGATTTTTCGTTCACGTTTCCGTTCCCGCTTCATCCCGACAATTTCAAAATCAATCGACTGTTCATCCTTATCTACATTAATAACTTTGACTGTGATTTCATCCCCAATTTGATAAACCTTGCCCGTTCTTTCACCAATCATGGCATATTGGCGCTGGTCAAACCGGTAATAATCATCAGTCATATCACTGACATGGACTAATCCTTCTATCGTATTTGGAAGCTCAATAAACATACCAAAGTTGGTAACGGAGCTAATGATTCCCTCGAACTCTTCCCCGATTTTATCCAGCATAAATTCAGCCTTCTTCAGAGAATCCGTATCTCTTTCGGCATCGACGGCTCTTCTTTCCATCTCTGAGGCATGCTTGGCGATTTCATCAAGACGGGCTCCCCATTTCGCTTGAGTGGCATCATCCATTTTTCCATTAATCAGATATTCCCGAATCAGACGATGCACGATTAAGTCGGGATAACGCCGGATTGGAGAAGTAAAGTGTGTATAAAAATCAGTGGATAATCCAAAGTGACCTAAGCTCTCCGCATCATATTTAGCCTGCTGCATAGAGCGAAGCATAACAGTTGAAACGACCATTTCCTCTGGACGACCCGCGACTGCCTCCAGGATTTCCTGCAATGCGCGCGGATGAATCGAATTGGCTGTTCCTCTAACCACAAGACCAAAATTGGTAATAAACTCAAAGAAGCGATGCAGCTTTTCTTCCTTTGGATCCTCGTGAATCCGATACATAAACGGAACTTCTAGCCAGTGGAAATGTTCCGCAATCGTTTCATTGGCTGCTAACATGAATTCCTCAATTAAGCGTTCTGCCACCGAACGCTCACGCAATACAACATCGGTTGGCTTCCCGTCTTCGTCGACCAACACTTTCGCTTCTTTAAAATCGAAATCGATGGCACCGCGACCCATCCGTTTATTCCGAAGGATTTGAGCCAGCGCTTCCATGTCCTCAAACATTGGAATGAGTGTCTCATAATGTTTGCGTGTTTCCCCGTCTTTATCGACTAGAATTTTATTTACATCGGCATAAGTCATTCTTTCCGTTGTTTTAATCACACTTTCAAAGATTTCATGTTTTACAACATGTCCAGATGAATCAATTTCCATTTCACATGAAAGTGTAAATCGATTGACCTTTGGATTGAGTGAACAGATTCCATTTGACAGACGGTGAGGAATCATGGGAATTACACGGTCTACCAAATAAACACTCGTGCCGCGTTCAAAAGCTTCCCGGTCAATCGGAGAGCCTTCTTTTACATAATGGCTTACATCTGCAATATGAACGCCTAATTTATAATTCCCATTTTCTAATTTTGATACAGTAACCGCATCATCAAGGTCTTTTGCATCTGCGCCGTCAATCGTAACAATCGTTTGATCACGAAGGTCGCGCCGATTTCCAATGTCACTTTCCAGAATCTCATCCGGGATTTCTTCCGCTTGCTGCAGTACTTCATCCGGAAATTGTGTTGGAATTCCATGCTTGTGAATAATCGATAGAATATCAACACCTGGGTCGTTTTTGTGTCCAAGAATCTGAATCACTTCACCCTCAGCACTTTGTCTTCCTTCCGGATAAGCCGTAATTTTTACAACGACTTTGTGTCCATCGACGGCTCCCGCGGAAGCCCCTTTTGGAATAAAAATATCGGTTGTGATTTTCTTATTATCAGGGATGACAAAACCGAAATGTTTACTGTCAGAATAGGTTCCGACCACTTCCTTAATGCCCCGTTCGATAATCTTAACAATCGTTCCCTCACGGCGGTTGTCCCCGCTTTGTTCGTGGGTAACCCTGACTAAAACGATATCCCCGTGCATCGCCTGGTTGAGCTCGGATGGAGGTATAAAAATATCATCCATGCCCTCTTCTTCTGGGGTAACAAAACCAAACCCTTTCTCATGGGCAATGAACTTCCCTCTTAAAAGATTCATCTTCTCCGGAATGCCATACCGGTTCGTCCGGGTTCGGACAATGTAACCCTTCTCTTCCATGTGGACGAGGGTTTTGACCAGTTCCTTAAAGGAATCGGAATCCTCCATTTGTAAAAGCTCTTCTAATTCCTGAACAGTTAACGGCTTATAAGCCTCTTCTTTCATAATCGTTAATATTTGATCAATTAAGGGATGCTGTTCATTCAAAAAAATCCCTCCTTCTTATGTTTTAAACAGTCCAATCCAGCTCCTCTAAAAAAGCATAAATATCTTCATGGAGCTGTTCTTTTTCTTTATCCAACGTAATAACATGTCCAGAATTCTCGTACCATTTTATATTCTTTTGCGGCGATTCCGCTTCATTATATATAATATTTGCACTATCTGGATTAATCATGTTGTCATGTCTTGCCTGCACCACGAATAATGGCGCATAGGTAAGATCAACATGCACTCTGACATCCTGGATTAGAGCTTGCAGTTCTTTTAATGTTTTCATCGGTGTTTTTTTGAAATCTTCCATTTCTTTAGCGATTACTTCTCCAGACTTACCTTCAAATTGCTTATACTCTCTTGCATACTTTAGAACACCTTCATACATAACGTCTTCGTCTTTAAAATACATCGGTGCACACATTGGAACAATACCCTTTACAGGCACAGTATAACCAAGTTTAAGGGAGAACACCCCTCCCAATGATAATCCCGCAACTGCAATTTCCTCGTAACCAAGCGATTTTAAGTGATCATAGCCCATCATTACGTCCTTCCACCAGTCTTTTGGGCCGGTATGGACCAATTCTTCTGGCGGGACACCATGTCCTTTATATTGAGGGGCATGTGAGGTATACCCTTTTTTTTCAAGAAAACGCCCAAGCATCCGAACATCGGCGGAACTGCCCGTAAAGCCGTGGAGCAAGAGGACAGCTCGCTTCCCTGCTTCAAACGTAAATGGCTTTGGTGGTTTTACCTTCATATGTAAGATCTCCTTTTTGTCATACTATGTATAGTTTTATCAGATGGAAGGAGTGTCATCCAGTATTTTGTGCTGACGGGGTGGATTCGGCGGTTGCGGTGTTGACTGCGATTACAGAAAAAATACAGGAGGCATAATGCGTCCTGCATTTCTAAGTTTAAGAGAATAAACTAGAGAAAAAACTTTTAATACTTTCAATCAAGTTTTTAAAGAAATCCATAATGGTTTGAAGAAAACCTTTGTCTCCTACCGCGTCCTCGATCCTCTGTTGGATATCGTTTGCGAGGTTTTCAAGCTGTGACTGAACATTATCAAAGTTAATATTTAAATTCCTCATTTTTTCAAATAAATCAATGAGCAGCTGACGATCTTCAGGGCTAAGGCTGATTTCAAGTGTTTTTAATCTTTCATCAATGATTTGCTCCACTTCTTCTCGCGATACCGGATTTTGTTCCGCAATTTGCTGCTTAATTTCTGTTAACAATTCGCTTACTTTGTCCTGATCTAACCCTTCCTTTTGGGCTAACGCGGTTGCAAGACTCAGCTCTTCATTTGCCACTTCTGTCCTATCCTTGTTAAGCTCGGTTCCTTCCCCTTCGTCATATGCCTTGTAAATACCAACTAGAGCCGAGTGACCGCTTACTTTTACCGGAGAGGCTATATCTACCACCGCATTTTCAATCCCTGCAGTCAATAAAGCATTGGCATACATTTCATCGGTAACCTCGGTAATGTTTTCAGGAGTTACCTGGTTAATAACAAGTCCTTCTCCAGAATCATTTCTTGTTATTTTCGCGGAGGAATACATATTGGAATGGGGATCCCCATTAATATACTGAACAAGGTCCTCTCCTGTTACCGTTATTTCTTTCACCATGGTCGGATCTTTTACATTTAACAGTTCCCGAACTTCTTCTTTCTGCGCATCAGAAAGTGCTTCTCCATACACAACAACCGGAAGTCCATATTTTTCATTAATGCTATCTTCCTCATTAGCACTGTCTGCATGGACAGCATTCATATTCCCTATAAATATAACAAGCAGTAACAATGTACCACATGCGATTATTTTAAAGAACCTCATCGGTTTCTCTCCTTTATTTTTTATTTTGTCCATTTTACTTACAATATGACGAATACCCTAACAAACAGGTTTCAAAACCAGAAAGAAAAAGGCAGAAATGGAAATGGTAAAAAGGAGGATAACAATGGGATACGAGGGTAAAAACTTTTTCAAATGTCCTTTTACTGTACAATCCAAATCGACCAACCATTTGAAAATGCTTGGGGAAAATTGTGTATTAAGTTAGATGAATCTATATTACAGGTAAAGACTCATTTGTTCGCATCGGCGTATAGTTTTTACGATATCTGACGAGTCATCCTTATACTTCTATCGAACAGCTATCCACAAGTCGAGAAATATATAATTTCCTAAACGATAAAGAAAACTTGGCTAGCGCCAAGCCTTTAGGCGCAGGCGATCGCCTAGTTGCTCTTATACTTAATTCCTAAAATTGGCCACTACGTCGATTAATCTTCTTTGCTGCCAATTTATACTTTCTTAAAGTGCGAAAAAACCTGACCAGAGTCGGCCAGGCTTACATGTACTTATAGTTGGAAGTATGATACTGCAATTGTAAGAACAAATAATAAAACAGATAAAACAACCGTAATTCGGTGTAAAACTAAATCAATCCCACGCGCCTTTTGTTTTCCAAAAAGTTGTTCAGCACCGCCGGAGATGGCACCTGAAAGACCTGCGCTTTTACCGGATTGTAACAATACGACTGCAATTAAAGCAATACAGTTTATAACTAATAATGTAACCAAGAATGCATGCATCCTTGTCCACCTCCTAATACGAACATAACAGTATCTCTAATGTACCATAAATCTTTAGGGGAGACAATAAAAATCGAAATGAGCCTCAGTCTATTAACAATTTTAAACTCTTTTATAAGCATTATACTTGTATTAGGAGATTATTCCTATTTCCATTCCTCTCGAGTTCAATTGTTTGATAGTTATCAAATTAATTTGTTACTCTTTCTATACATTTTTATAAAAGGAGCTGAAATGAAATGGCAAAATTATCAAGGCTCGGAAAATCTGATTTACTCGTGAATCCAATTGGTCTTGGGACCAATGCGGTCGGCGGACATAATTTGTATCCAAACCTCAATGATGAAACAGGAAAGGAATTAGTGAGAACAGCTTTAAATCAAGGAATTAATTTTCTTGATACCGCCTTTATATATGGCCCAGAGCGGTCAGAGGAATTAATCGGTGAGGTTTTAAAAGAAAGAACCCGCTCCGAAGTTATTCTTGCAACAAAAGGTTCTCACAAATTCCTTGGTGATAAAGTTGTTCATGACAACTCACCTTCTTTCTTAAAGCAAGAGGTTGAAAATAGTTTAAAAAGGCTCCAAACTGATTACATAGATTTATACTATATCCATTTCCCTGACGAAAACACACCAAAAGATGAAGCAGTTGGTGCCTTAAAACAGCTGAAGGATGAAGGCAAAATTAGAGCAATAGGAGTATCAAATTTTTCAATTGAACAGTTAAAAGAAGCAAATAAAGATGGATATGTGGACGTTTATCAAGGAGAGTATAATCTTTTAAACCGCAGTGCTGAAAACGAATTGCTTCCGTATACTATTGAACACAACATTACTTTTATTCCATACTTCCCATTAGTTTCAGGATTACTAGCAGGGAAATACACAAAGGATACGTTATTTAACGATTTACGTGCTCGAAATCCACATTTTCAGGGAGCAGCCTTTTTAAAGAACCTGGAAAAGGTTGATCAGCTCCGTCCGATTGCTGAAGCGAAAAATGCAGAAGTAGCGCATGTCGTCCTCGCCTGGTATTTAACGAGAAATTCGATTGATGCCCTCATTCCAGGTGCGAAAAAACCAGAGCAGGTTTTAAGTAACTTAAAAACTCTTGAAGTTCAGTTAACGCAAGTAGAAATCGATGAAATTGATCGGTTATTTTCATAAAGAAAAGATTGTGCCAAATGGGGACCCGTGCGGAATCTAGATCGTAAATCTTTTTAGCGGACACCAGATCCTCTATTGGGAAAAAAATGCAGATTTCTAAAATTAAAGGACACTGGTTCCTTTATATTGCTAAATGTAAGCCATTTTTTAATGTTTTTTGCTAAATAACGGATTACATGTCCTTTTTACTCTTGAAAATATTGGTTTATATGGAAATAACGGAATCTATGTCCGCTTGAACAAAATTCGAGGCGTCCCGGATTTTGGCGTAAATAAGAAATTTCAGGGTGTGCCTGTCACACCAAGATTGATAGGTAACAGGATTTTGACTCGTAGACACCCTGATTTGACTCATATACCCTTTTATCGAACACTTAGCCACAAGTCGAGAATTTATTGTACGCTATACAATAAAAAAATGGTTGGCCCTCATAAGGTCCAACCATTTTTTCTGATTATCTTAAGTTGTAAAATGCTTTAATTCCCAAATACTGTGCCGTTTCATCCAAGGTGTCTTCAATACGAAGCAATTGGTTGTATTTCGCAACACGGTCTGTACGGGAAGGGGCACCTGTTTTGATTTGGCCTGCATTGGTTGCAACCGCAATATCAGCAATCGTGCTGTCTTCAGTTTCACCGGAACGATGAGAGATAACGGCTGTATAGCCTGCACGTTTTGCCATTTCGATCGCATCAAATGTTTCTGTTAAGGTACCGATTTGGTTCACTTTAATCAGAATAGAGTTTCCAACACCCTGCTCGATACCTTGTGCCAGTTTCTTTGTATTGGTTACGAATAAATCGTCGCCGACTAATTGTACACGGTCTCCGATACGTTCAGTTAGTAGTTTGTGACCTGCCCAGTCATTTTCATCTAAGCCGTCTTCAATGGAAATGATAGGGTATTTGGATACAAGCTCTTCATACCAAGCCACCATTTCTTCAGATGTTTTGACAACACCTTCACCCTCAAGATGATATTTTCCGTCTTCTTTGCTGTAAAGCTCAGATGAAGCGACGTCCATTGCTAATTTAACTTGCTCACCTGGTTTGTAGCCGGCTTTTTCAATCGCTGCAATAATCGTTTGTAATGCTTCTTCGTTAGACTTAAGGTTCGGAGCAAATCCGCCTTCATCCCCAACAGCGGTGTTTAAGCCTTTATCTTTTAGAACAGATTTTAAGCTGTGGAAAATTTCTGCTCCCATGCGAAGAGCTTCATGAAAGCTCTCTGCCCCAACAGGCATAACCATAAATTCTTGGATGTCCACGTTGTTATCGGCATGAGCTCCGCCATTTAGGATGTTCATCATTGGAACTGGAAGCTGTTTCGCATTGAATCCGCCAAGGTATTGATAGAGTTCAACACCAAGATAGTCAGCTGCTGCACGAGCCACTGCCATTGATACGCCTAAAATCGCATTGGCTCCTAATTTACCCTTGTTTTCAGTTCCGTCTAATTCGATAAGAGCTTTGTCAATCGCAACTTGGTTTAAAACGTTAAAGCCCTCTAATTCTGGAGCGATTACCTCATTCACGTTTTGAACGGCTTGAAGAACTCCTTTTCCTAAATAACGGCTTTTATCTCCGTCACGAAGCTCAACAGCTTCATATTCACCAGTAGAGGCACCGCTTGGCACAAGCGCGCGGCCAAATGCGCCAGAATCTGTGTACACTTCTACTTCAACTGTTGGATTTCCGCGAGAATCAAGGACTTCACGAGCATAAATTTCAGCAATAAATGGCATTAGAATCTCTCCTTATTTCGATTGAATTAATGTTTTTCCAGTCATTTCATTTGGCTGTTCAACTTCTAATAACTCTAGCATAGTTGGTGCTAAATCACCTAATATTCCGCCATCACGAAGGGTAATTCCTTTTTTCGTCACAATCACAGGAACAGGATTTGTCGTATGTGCCGTCATTGGCGTTCCTTCTGGTGTAATGACTTCATCTGCATTTCCGTGGTCTGCCGTAATAATCGCCGTTCCGCCTTTACTTAAGATCAGATCGACGACTTTACCTAAGCACTCATCCACCGCTTCTACAGCTTTAATGGTTGGCTCGAGCATTCCAGAGTGACCTACCATGTCAGGGTTGGCAAAGTTTAGAAGGATGGCATCAAATTTATCCTGATTAATCTCATTTACAAGTGCATCCGTTACTTCATAGGCACTCATTTCTGGCTTCAAATCATACGTTGCAACCTTAGGACTATTGATCAGGATCCGTGCTTCACCTGGAAACTCATGCTCCCGGCCCCCGCTCATAAAAAACGTAACATGCGGATATTTTTCAGTTTCGGCTATCCGAAGCTGAGTTAAATTGTTTTGTGATAAAACTTCGCCTAATGTATTGTCCATGCTGACCGGTTTAAAAGCGACATATCCGTCGACCGTTTCACTAAAGTGAGTTAAACAAACAAAATAAAGATTATTTGGATGCCCCCCTCCCCGATCAAACGACCGGAAATCCTTATTAGTAAAGGTATTGGAGATTTGAATCGCCCGGTCAGGTCGGAAGTTATAGAAAATAACCGCATCGTTGTCCTTAATCGTAGCAACGGGCTCGCCATTTTCTCTTGTAATCACAGACGGAATCACAAACTCATCATAAATTTCGTTTTTGTAGGAATCATCTACACATTCGATTGGGTCTGTGTAGGTTGGTCCTTCACCGTACACCATGGCTCTGTATGATTTTTCAACCCGTTCCCAGCGCTGGTCCCGGTCCATAGAATAATATCGTCCAGAAATGGTGGCAAATTCGCCAACTCCATATTCCTTGATTTTTTCTTGTGTTTGTTCAATAAAAATTTTAGCTGTTTGCGGACCAACATCCCGACCATCTAAAATTCCGTGAATATAGACATGTTTAACCCCTTCTTTGGCAGCCAGCTGCAGGAGTGCAAATAGATGATTAATATGGCTATGTACGCCTCCACTTGATAATAAACCAAAGATATGAAGATTGGTGCCTTTTTCTTTTACATGCTGAATCGCGCCGAGGAATGTTTCGTTTTTGGCAAACTCCCCTTCTCTAATAGCAACATTTACCCGGGTTAAGCTTTGATAGACAATCCGTCCAGCCCCGATATTTAAATGACCTACCTCGGAGTTTCCCATTTGGCCCTCTGGCAAACCAACTGCTTCACCACTTGCCTTTAACGTGCTATGGGGAAACTCATTCCAAAACCGGTCAAAATTTGGTTTTTTCGCTTGAGCTACCGCATTCCCATGTGTTTCATCACGTAAACCAAATCCATCCAAAATAATTAAGGCTACAGGAGCTTGCTTACTCATTTGAACCTTCCTCCAATAACTGCAAGAAGGATTGAGCTTCTAGGCTCGCACCGCCAACTAAGGCACCATCAATATCAGACATACTCATAAGCTCATTTATATTAGCCGGCTTTACGCTGCCCCCATATTGAATCCGGACTGCTTGAGCTGCATCACTTGAAAATTGATTCGCTATCGTTTCACGAATATGGGCACACACTTCATTCGCATCTTCAGCTGTTGATGTCTTGCCTGTTCCGATTGCCCAAATTGGTTCATACGCAATTACAGATTCTTTCACTTGATCTTCTGCTAATCCTGATAAGGCTTGTTTTACTTGAGCAGCAACAAGGGCTTTGGTTTCTCCGTTTTCACGCTGTTCAAGTGTTTCACCTACACAAATGATTGGAGTGAGTCCATGTTTGAAAGCTGCAAGAGCCTTTTTATTTACGGTTTCGTCTGTTTCGTTGAACATTTCGCGTCGCTCGGAGTGGCCGATAATCACATACTCAACACCGAGATCCTTTAAAGCCACAGGGCTAATTTCACCCGTAAATGCCCCTTGGTCCTCAAAGTGCATGTTTTGAGCACCAATTTTTAGATTTGAACCTTTTGCCAGTTCAACTAATCTGTCTAAAAATAGAGCAGGTGCACAGACTACTGAATCGACAACATCTGAACTGGGAATTAAACTTTTGACTTCGTTAAAAAAGCTCTGAGCTTCAGGTAAGGTTTTATACATTTTCCAGTTCCCTGCAATGATGGGTTTGCGCATATTAACCATCCTCCCCTATTTATTGTTTAGTGCAACGACCCCTGGCAGTTCTTTTCCTTCCATAAATTCAAGTGAAGCACCGCCGCCTGTTGAAATATGAGACATTGATTCGGCGAGGTTAAACTTTTCTACAGCTGCTGCTGAGTCTCCGCCGCCAATAATAGTCGTTGTATCCTTGGCTTGAGCCAGAGCTTCAGCCACATCCTTCGTACCATTTGCAAATAAATCAAGCTCAAATACCCCCATTGGGCCATTCCAAATTACAAGCTTAGAATCATTGACGACTTTTTTATAAAGCTCGCGAGTTTTTGGTCCAATATCTAGTGCTTCCCAATCGGCTGGGATTTCCTCAACTGGTACTTCTTTTGTGTTGGCATTATTAGAAAAATCATCCGCTACAATAACATCGACTGGCAGAACAAAATTCACTCCATTTTTCTCTGCCTTCTCCATAAAAGATTTGGCCAGGTCGATTTTATCTTCTTCTAGCAGTGATTTCCCAATTTCGTAACCCTTTGCTTTAATAAAGGTGTAGGCCAAACCGCCGCCAATAATAAGGTTATCCACCTTATCCAGGAGATGGTCAATCACGCCAATTTTATCTTTAACCTTTGCACCGCCTATAATCGCAGTAAATGGACGATCAGGATTTTCAAGGGCTTTTCCAAGAATTTCAATCTCCTTTTCCATTAAAAATCCTGCGACTGCTGGCAGGTGATGGGCGATTCCTTCGGTTGAGGCATGGGCACGGTGAGCTGCACCAAAAGCATCATTAACATACAAATCAGCCAACTCTGCAAAAGCCTTAGCGAGGGCCGGATCATTTTTCTCTTCACCTTTTTCAAAGCGGACATTTTCAAGTAAAAGAACATCGCCTACTGTTAAACTTTCAACTAATGCTTTTGCAGAATGCCCCACAACATCACCCGCTTTCTTCACTTCGTTTCCAAGAAGTTCAGACAAGCGGTTCGCTACAGGTGTCAGGCGCAGCTCTTCGACCACTTCTCCCTTCGGACGCCCAAGGTGACTGGCCAAGATCACTTTTGCCCCTTGCTCTGTTAAATATTGAATAGTAGGAAGGGCTGCTTGAATTCTCGTTTCATCGGTGATCTTCCCATCCTTCAATGGGACATTAAAATCAACCCGGCAAAATACGCGTTTTCCTTTGACATCAATGTCTTTTAGGGTCTTTTTATTCATATGGCAGAGACCTCCATCATGGCAATTTTTTCATTCTTATTTTAACTGATTCCTTATGTAATGAGGAATTTTTTCATAGAAAAAAAGAGCAAAGGGACCAGGCCCCTGCTCCCTTCCATTCTCTTATAATCCTTTTTTGCCAATATAATCAGCTAGGTCTACGACACGGTTAGAGTAACCAGTTTCGTTATCGTACCATGAAAGAACTTTGACCATATTGTCTTCTAAAACCATGGTAGATAGAGCATCAATAGTTGAAGATGCTTTGCTGCCATTATAGTCTCTAGAAACGAGCGGTTCATCAGAATAAGCTAAGATTCCTTTTAATTCTCCCTCAGCTGCTTCTTTTAGAACTGCGTTGACTTCATCAGCAGTTACATTTTGATTGAGTTCCGCAACAAGGTCAACAACAGAAACGTTTGGTGTAGGAACACGCATAGCCATTCCATTCAATTTGCCTTTTAATTCTGGTAAAACAAGTGCAACGGCTTTTGCAGCACCAGTTGTTGTTGGAATAATATTTTCAGCTGCTGCACGGGCACGGCGATAGTCTTTATGTGGTAAGTCTAAGATTTGCTGATCGTTTGTGTATGAGTGAACAGTTGTCATCATTCCGCGTTTGATTCCAAATTTATCATTTAAAACTTTAGCAAATGGAGCCAGGCAGTTTGTTGTACATGAAGCATTAGAAATAACATGGTGATTAGCTGGATCATATTTGTCTTCGTTAACACCCATAACAATTGTAATATCTTCTTCATTAGCTGGAGCAGAAATAATAACTTTCTTAGCACCTGCTTCTAAGTGTTTAGCTGCGTCTGCACGTTTTGTAAAACGTCCTGTAGATTCTACTACTACCTCAACTCCCAGGTCTCCCCATCCAAGTTGAGCAGGGTCACGTTCTGCTAATACTTTAACACGGTGTCCTCCAACTACAAGATAATCCCCATTAACTGATACGGTTTGTGGTAAAGTACCATGAACAGAATCATATTGAAGCAGATGAGCCAGCATATTAGCGTCTGTTAAATCATTTACTGCCACAACTTCTACATTTGGATTTTCAAGAGCTGCGCGGAAAACATTACGTCCAATACGGCCAAAACCGTTAATACCTACTTTTACTGCCATGATATAGTTCCTCCTTTATTAGAAAACAGCTGTTTGTATATAAGGGGTGACTTTTTTAAAATGACCCTTATTTCTCTAAAGTTCGAGTGCACACGCCTCATCCGTAATTAGTATCGTAGATGAAGGTGCCTGATTCATATAGGCGCGAATCGCCTTTGCCTTGGAAGCGCCGCCTGCCACTGCAATCACATTGGGAATGTTCTTTAAATCTTCTAATTGGATACCAATCGTTTGGACACGATGAACGACTTCACCCTGTTCATCAAAATAAAATCCAAAAGCCTCTCCAACAGCTTTCCCATTTAAAATTTTATTAAAATTATCTTCTGGGGTTTTTCTTCTCTTTGCCATTGTAATCGCATCTCCAATTCCATGGAGAACGATATTAGCTCGTTGTATTAAAGATAAAACCTCACTGACCTGTGGTTCATTCACCATCTTTTCATATACATCTGGACTTAGCTGATCCGGTACATAAAGCACCTTATATTTCGCCTCGGCCTTTTGTGCCATCGTCGAACATATCGTGTTGGCCTGATTTTGTATATCTTCGCCAATTCCTCCGCGAGCAGGGACAAATAATACATCTTTGTCTGTAAACTCAGGAGTAATCATTTCGGCTACTTTGGCCATGGTCGTACCACCAGTCACAGCGATGATATTTTTTCCCAAAAGGTGTTCTTTCATACAGACTGCACAGGTTCTTCCCAATTCATTTTTTACCCAAGGAGACTCGTCACTATTTCCGGGTACAATAATGACATCTTGGATTTTCCAGCGTTCCTTAATCTTCTGTTTGAGGCGGTCAATCCCAGAAACCTCTTCCATCATCGAGTTTAAATCCCGAATCACTTCGATTCCGCTCGATGTAATTAACATGCCGCTGGCTGTCACTTCAATCAGCCCTTGTTTTTTCAACAAATCGACTTCAGACCGCAGTACACGTTCTGTCAGTCCAAGACTTTGAGCTAAACTTCTTCTGCCGACGGGCTGCATTCGATTTATGTACTTCAAAATATGATATCTTCTCTCGATGGTCGGCATTAAATCAGGCAAAAGCTTTTGCATGGTGTGAAGCTGATTTGTCATTCGTTCACCTCAAATCGTAAGTGGTCAAAAAATGTCCCGCATAGACATATTGTGTCCCACTAACTCCAAAAAAAATCACCCCTAGTGACAGTTTCATTTTAGCAGGGGGACAATTTGAATGCAACTATTTGAGCTTATTTTTCAGAAATTAGGCTTTCTCTGAGACTAATATAATCAATTTGTCCAAACTGAACCTCTCCGCCAGCAATTGCGATGACCGGAATTTTTAATCCGTATTCTTCAACAAGGCGATCGTCTGATTCAATATCAATTTCTTCTAAGGTAAAAGGGATCTCTTCCTGTAAAAGCTCTAAAATTGTTTTTGCGTCTCGGCAAAGTCCGCATCTTTCTCTTGTATAAAACTGAACCGTCTTCAATTAGATTGTCCTTTCTCTTTATGAAAATTTCTTCCGTTTTAAGGAAGGCAGGATACCAAGCTGATCCCTGTATTTTGCCACCGTTCTCCTTGAAATTGCAATTGATTGGTGACTTAGCTGTTCTGCAATTTGCTGATCTGATAACGGATTTAGTTTATCCTCTTTCTCCATAATTTGCAAAATCATTTGCTTCACTTTTTCAGCACTCTGCTCATCTTGGTGGTCTCCAACTTTTGCTGAAAATAATGATTTTAGCCGAATGGTTCCATGAGGAGTCTGGATATACTTATCTCTCACTGCCCGGCTTACTGTCGACTCATGAATATTTAATTCTGCCGCGATTTCCCGCATCGTGAGCGGCAGAATTGACGAACGGCCATACTTTAGAAACGATTCCTGTTTTTTTAAAACCGCCAAAATAATTCGTTTAAGGTTCGATTTCCGCGACTCGATGCTTTTGATTAACCAATGATATTCAGAAAGATTTCTTTTTAAAAAGTCCTGAACGAAAGGATCGCGATTGCCTATTAATCTATGATAATAGTCCAATTCAAGCTGCACCTTCGGCAAATGATCTTCTACAAACCGAATGGTCCATTCACCTTTCTCCATTAATACGACACAGTCTGGTGTGACATAATCCGAAATTTCTTTGGCAAATCTGCTTCCCGGTTTCGGGTCCAGTGTTGCAATTTGGTCTGCCAGCTCCTGAATTTGACGGATTGGGATGCTGAGCTTTTGGCTGATGGCCGTCCACTTTTTATGGGCGAATGAATCAAAATACGTTTCGATCAGCTCTACCTCTTGCTTGGCAAACCCTTTCTTTTTCATTTGAAGGACAATACATTCCTGCAGATTTCGTGCACCGACCCCTGTTGGCTCCAACCCGTGCAGTATCGATAAGTAATAATCCCATTCCTCTACGGTCATAGCAGGATAGGTCTCCAAAATATCATCGTAAGCTACAGTGAGATATCCATTTTCATCTAAACAATGAATAAGAAACACAACTTTGGTTTTAACAGCTGGAGATAGTTTTAGGTACGAAAGCTGCTGAATGAGGAAATCGGCAAGTGAAGTTTCCGAACAGCAAATCTGTTCAATCCAATTTTTTGAATCTTGTCTGATTGTGGGTTTTTTCGGAGAAATCAGTTTAATCAAAGGATTTTCCAGAGCCTTCTCTTCTAAATATTCAATCAGCTCCTGGGAAGAAAATTGAAGCAGTTCAATGGCTTGGCGCAACTCATGAGTCATGGTGAGCTTTACAGACTGTGTTTGAACAAGATTAGACTTAATCATAATTCCGCCTCCCTCTATGTATTATACACGACATTTATGTAAGCGCATACAAAAAACATGTAGTACAGCTTTAAATCGATAAATCATTAGAGTTTATTGTGTATTGAATTTTATTTTGGAAAAGGAAGTGGTATGTATGAATCTAACCGATTTTATAAGTAAAGGTTCGTTGAAGTCGGTATTGCCAGAAAAGAGGGAGCAGCAAAACGTCTACGGCGTACCTGAACATGTCTTCTTTGCAGATGAAGGCGATGAGATTCAACTGCTTTTGTTCACGCCTGTAGAGTGAATAAAAAAGGTAGCTTACACTTTATATTTTGAAAGCTACCTTTTATGTAAGCCTCGCCATGAATCAGACCGACTAATGTAGTTTAAGGCTTTTATTTTTTTATAATTTGCGTTCTTTCTTCCATCTGAGGCGGCTCTTCCATCCAACCATTTTTAATCATTATTTTTGCACCTTTATGAGCATATTCAAAGATATCTTTCATAAAAACAGTCATTTTGGCTGGTAAATCATTTCGTAAACTAAAAGCGGTTCCTAATGAATTACTCCCCATAGAAAAACTGCAAAAAAGACTTGTGCAATACATCATTATTTTATCAGAAAATGGAGCAACCGTAGAACGGGTTGCATGACCACCAGATGCTTCTGGGATTTGTATATTACTTTGTAATAAGGTTTCGCTTAATTCCTTTATGATGCTTTTAGCAAGCTCTGCTCCTTCATTAAAAAATTTTTTTACTTCTCGTTCATTAGCACATTGAGCAAAACCTGTAATCATCTGCATCCCAGTGATATTGGATTCAATTGCATGATGAATATGAGCAACTTCTACGGTGTTTAATGTCCGTTTTTCAGTTAATGGATTAACAGCGAATCCACCTAAATAGTTTATATCTTTAACAAACTCAACTGAATTTGGCATTGAAACATAAGGAGGTCGAGCAAGCATTCCTTTTTCAAGCAAATATTGTGTGCACAGGTTGTAATAATTTTGTGTAATCGCTGTAAGTTCTTTATACATGATTACAATATCTTCTCTGTATGACATCGTTAAATTTAGCGAATGCAATCCCATACTAATTTCTTTTATCAGGCGAATGAACATTATGTCAAAACCATTATCATATAACTTTGGCACCTCTTTATTGACATCTTGTTCTGCAAAGCCGACCGGAATTACAGCACCTTCATTTTTAAAAATTTCCACCATTTTACCAACATAAGGGTCAATTTCTTTATATAATTTAGTCATGATATCCTTGGCTTTATCGTCATCGGCTTTCTCAATAAAATATTCTAACATGCGCAAAATCATTGTTTTCTGTTGATATGTAAGCCATAACGTACCTAGTTCTGATGAAGTAATGGCAGGTTTTTCAGGCATCAACCGTACCCTCCTAAATTTTTTTCTTATTTTAGGTTGGCCTAAAAATGATATAATAATTCGATTTATCTTTGAAAATGGTGAGTTTGTTTCTAGCCTGCCACCGAAAAATAATGTATAAAAAAAGACTCCTACACAAAGACAATTGTGTAGGAGTCCTGATATTTCGTGACGCCCTCGGAGGGAATCGAACCCCCATTTCAAGAACCGGAATCTTACGTGCTATCCGTTGCACCACGAGGGCATAGTTTAAAATAAAAGCGACAAACTTTATTATAGTGAAAAACCAAATATTTTTCAACAGCAGATTTTACTAATGAGTTTTTTCCTATTTAAATAGAGAGAAGGGGTCTGACCCCTTCATTGGAATTTAATCGCGATATTTTTTAATTGCGTGTAATTACGCAGAGCTTCAATACCTTTTTCACGGCCAAACCCAGATTGTTTATAGCCGCCAAACGGCATTTGGATGCCGCCGCCTGCGCCATAGTTATTGATAAAGACCTGTCCTGATTGGATTTGATCAGCCAGCCGGTGGGCCCTTGATATATTTTGGGTCCAAATTCCGGTTACTAATCCATATTCTGTTCCGTTTGCTAATTCTAGAGCCTCTTCTTCCGTTTCAAAAGGAAAAACCGTCAGAACCGGGCCAAATATTTCTTCCTGTGCCAATCGGCTTGTGGGATCGACATTTGTAATAAGGGTTGGCTTCAGAAAAAATCCGTTCATACACTCGCCCGACGTGTAACGTTCTCCTCCTGTTACGACCATAGCATCGTTCCGCGCAATGTCAATAAAAGAGATAATCCGATTAAATTGCTTTTCAGTTAAAATCGGCCCAATATCCGGATCTTGTGCACCTGGGGCAATTGTAAGTTCCTCAAATTTATTTTTTACCCGCTCCACAAATGCATCATGGATCGAAGCTTCAACCAGCAATCGCGAGCCAGCTGAACAAGTTTGCCCGGCATTTTGGGTAATGGAACGAACTACCCATTCAACCGCCTGCTCCAAATCACAATCAGCAAATACTATATTAGGAGACTTTCCGCCAAGCTCTAATGTAACTGGGACAATATTTTCAGCCGCAGCTTTCATGACCATCTTCCCTACTTCAACCGAGCCCGTAAAGGTAAGGTGATTAATGTCTTTATGTCCGGAAAGTGCTGCACCCGCCTCATGGCCATAGCCCGTAACTACGTTGACAACCCCTTTTTCGACTCCCAGTTCATCAAAAAATTGCGCCAGCATTAAAGCAGTTACCGGCGTATCTTCAGCTGGTTTTAAAACGACTGTATTCCCTGCTGCAATCGATGCTGCACAGCTTCTTGCTCCAATTTGAAGCGGGTAATTCCAGGGGATGATATGAGCCGTTACACCCACTGGTTCGCGCACGGTAAAATCGACCAATCCCGGTTCGACGGGAATCGTTTCCCCAAGGATTTTATCTGCCATTCCTGCGTAAAACTCAAAATAACGGGCCGCTGCTTCGACATCGGCATAGGACTGCTTCAGCGGTTTCCCCACGTCTAATGTCTCCCACATGGCAAGCTCATCTTTTTGCTCACGGATTTTTTTAGCCATATCGTACAAGAGCCAGCCGCGTTCATGCGGTTTAACAGCTCTCCAAGCGGATGAGTAAAAAGCTCTTTTTGCCGCCAAAACTGCCTTATCTACATCCACTCCCCTTCCCCGCGGTATAGTGCCCGTTTGTGAGTAATCAGCTGGGTTGTACACTAAAATGGTTTCCTTTGACTCTGCTTCGAGCCAGTCACCATCAATAAACATTTTCCAATCCATGGTCGGTATGGCCCCCCTTTCCTACAATCCTCTGCCCCCATCCACATGTAAAACAGCCCCGGTCACATTTTTAGCTTCATTCGAACTTAAGTAGAGTGCTGCATTTGCAATGTCTTCCGGCTGAATCAGTTGACCAAGCGGAACACTTTTACGGAAAGTTTCCTCTTTTACATCATCCGCATTTGCATTCGCTGGGGCGAATTGTCCGAGCATATTCGTATCCGCTGGCCCCGGATGAATTACATTCACGCGAATGCCTTTTTCTGCACATTCAATCGCTAATGCCTTTGAAAAAGCAACCGCTGCCCCTTTTGAAGCAATGTATGACTGCAGACCCGGACGAGGTCGTACTGCCGATATCGAAGCTACATTCGTGATCGATCCGCCATCGTTTTTCTCTAATAAAGGAAGAGCTTCCCGGCTTGTTAAAAACAGGGAGGTCACATTGACAGCCATAATCTTTTCCCATTGTAAGAGGGATACTTCCGTAATTGGAGTTGCTGCCTGTGCAATTCCGGCGACATTGATTAAACCATCGAGTTTCCCATATTGCTCTTCTACTTTTGCAAAAATTCCTTTGACCTGCTCTTCATCAGTTAAATCTGCCTCAACAAAAAGACAATCGCCTAGTACAGATTTTGTATCAAAAGAACGGTCGACTGCTACAACCTTTGCGCCTTCCTCTAAAAAGCGGCTTACGGTTGCCCTTCCCATTCCGCCATTCGCACCGGTAATCACAAAAGTTTGGCCCTCGCATCTCATACCAATCACCCCTTTAAGTTTTTCATCATCCTGAAAATCAGCCTATCAAAGAAAGCTGGTACAATTCTTTAATAATGGCGTCGCCTATCTCCGTCGTTGTTGCCGTTCCGCCTAAATCTGGCGTTTTGATGTGATTATCCTCTAAAACTTTATAAATCGCAGCCATAATCACATCCGATAAATCCTTTCTCCCCAAATGTTCTAGCATTAAGGCTGTTGACCAGATTTGTGCGATTGGATTCGCTTTCCCTGTACCTGCAATATCTGGAGCAGAGCCATGTACCGGTTCAAACATAGAAGGGAAATTTCCTTCCGGATTAATGTTGGCTGACGGAGAGACCCCCAATCCTCCAACTAATGCAGAACCTAAATCAGAGAGAATATCCCCAAAAAGATTCGAGGCAACAACAACTTCAAACGTATGTGGCCGTTGCACAAAATAAGCGGCTAACGCATCAATAAACGTTTTTTCATAACCAATCTCCGGATAATCACTTGCAACTTCCTCCATCACTCGGTCCCATAGTTTCATAGAATGGGTAATGGCATTAGATTTGGTTACGCTCGTAACCTTTTGCTTGCCCATTTTCCCCGCATAAGCAAAGGCAAAACGGCCAATCCTGGTAATTCCTCTTCTCGTAAAAATAGTATTTTGAACAGCGAGCTCATCCTCTGTTCCTCCGTAAAGGATACCGCCGCTATTGGAGTACTCACCTTCTGCATTTTCCCTCATAATCACAAAGTCAATCGGTATTTCTAATGAGGTATAAGGGGTTTTAATCCCTGGCAGCTGTTTCACTGGACGAAAGTTGACGTATTGCTGAAAGGATTTGCGGATTGGCATAATCAGCTCCCAAACCGAAACATCATCCGCTACCCGCTTATCCCCAATCGCCCCAAAAAGAATCGCATCAAAGTCTTTTAATAGATCAAGGCCATTTTCAGGCATCATTCTTCCATGCTTTAAGTAAAACTCACTATTCCAAGAGAATAATTCTGCTTGGTAGCTAAAAGTAGAATCTAATTCCTTGACCGTCCGCAGCACTTTTACGCTTCATTCATAACTTCCGGACCGATTCCATCTCCAGGAAGAACGGCGATTTTCCATTCTCTCATTGGTGCTCACCTCGAAGAAAATGCAGGGCCGCTGTCCGATAAATTTCCGTCGTGTCTGCCAATTCTTCGATATCCACATATTCATCAATCTGGTGAGGAACCTCTCTGTCCCCTGCACCCGTTGTTACAATCGGAACTCCTGCAACATGAAGAAACGTTCCATCTGTTGCTCCAGGTACGCCATTATAGACGGGATCTTTTCCAGTCACATCTTTCACTGCCTGCGTAATTGCTTTTACAACGGGATCGTCTTGATCTGTTTCTGTCCATGGTCTTTCTTCAATAACCTCAAATTCAGCCCGAAAATCTGGATCCTGTGAAGCCAAATTATCGAATATAGTTTGGATTTGTTCCTTTAGTGTATCGTGATCTTGTCCTGGCACTGTACGAATATCCAGCGTGGTCATACACTGCTCAGGGATGACATTGATTTGGGCATCTCCTTGGACAGGTGCCTGAAGGATTGTCGGTGTAATACTTGGCCATCCTAACATCGGATGCTTACCGAGTCTTTCTTTCTCCCGTTGCTCCAATTCATCTAGTGCACAAATGATTTTAGCCATGCGAATATTTGGATTAATCCCGCTCAACGGCATCGCGCCATGAGCCATTTTCCCGTAAGCGCGAACCATAATCCTCATCGCACCTTTTTGGGTAATACAAACCTGATTTTCCTCTGGCTCACAGATAATCGCCCCGTCTACATCCTTAGCCCAGCCTTGTTTGATAAAATGCTTTATGCCAATCATCATGCCCTCTTCATCACAAGGAATACACAGTATGATTTTGCCGCTCCACTCTTCCCGATCTTGCAGGATAGAATGGACAGCTGTAATCATGCAGGCTAAATTCCCCTTGGTGTCATTCGTCCCCCGTCCATACATAAAACCGCCTACAATTTCCGCACCAAAAGGATCATATGTCCAAGCTTTTCGGTCTCCTTCTGTCACGACATCGGTGTGGCCTTCAAACAGCAAAGTCTTCCCTGGTTTGCCTGAATCTACGACTCCGATTACATTCGGTCTGCCAGGCACGACTTCATCAATATGAACGTCGATCCCTAATGAACGCAGATAATCAGCTACAAAAAGGGCCACTTTTTCTTCATTTCCGTCTTCAACACCAGGGCGATAGACACTTGGAATCCGTACAAGCTTCTGTGTTAAGGAAATCACTTCTTCTCGATCACGTTTTCTTCGCTCTGTTAGCTGCATGACCGTCATGGTAAAAACACTCCTTTATATTCCTTGTTATTACCCTTAGACCGCATTATTTGAAAAGATCGCGATGCGCTGGAATATTGGCAACCGTTTCAGCAGAATAGATTGCATTTAATATCGCCATCTCCATTACTTTGGCTGCCATTGTTCCGAGCAGATCGACCGGCAGCTTTTTTCCGCCAGTGGCTAAAGCAAAAATCGTATCACCGTCTAACATGGTGTGGGCCGGGTAAATCGTTCTCGCGTAGCCATCATGGGCCATTTGTGCCACCTTTGTCACCTCAGCTTTTGTCAAATTGGCATTCACAGCAATAACTCCAATTGTCGTGTTACCCCCTGCTGCCACCTTGAGAGATAACTGATTCTCCAAGATCTCCAAGCTATCCATAATTTTCCGCTGATTCCGATCATAAGCCCCTGCCAAAATCTCACCTGTTCCAGGGTTGCGAACTTCCCCGACTGGATTTACCGCTACAATTGCACCAATGGTAACGCCGTTTTCTAATTGGATCGATGCGCTGCCCAGGCCACCCTTCATCGATTGATCAAATCCGGCTAACTTTCCTACTGTTGCTCCACATCCAGCTCCAACATTTCCGATTTTAAATGTTTGAGAACTCGCACTCTGGGCAGCCTCATAGCCCATTTGTTTATCAGGCCGCACCTTCCCATTTCCAACGGCTAAATCAAACAAAACCGCTGCAGGAACAATCGGTACTTTGGCTTGCCCGACATTTAGTCCAATATCTCGCTCTTCTAAATACTGCATCACGCCCGATGCTGCATCTAAGCCAAACGCGCTCCCGCCACTCAATACGATTGCATGCACTTTTTCAACATAATTAATCGGGTTTAACAAATCCGTCTCTCTAGTTCCTGGAGCAGAGCCACGGACGTCTACACCCGCCGTGGCCCCCTCCTCAGCTAATATAACTGTACATCCCGTCAGAGCATCTAAGTCCTCTTTATTCCCGACTTTAATGCCTGGGACATCCGTAATTCGCCCTTGATTGATAGCTCCGGCTTTTTTACGCATCGATGTCATCGGAAATTTTAGATTTCCTGCCCTTCCCGATTTGCTTCCATGCCATTACAACTGCTAACGTAACAATAACCCCGACAATAGCCTCAGGAATTCCATTGGTCAGCGCAATGCTCCAAGCAACGGGAGCCGTTAAATAATTTCGAACCACAGCCATTGTTAAAACTAACCCTGTGTTCGTCAATGTTCCAAGGAAGGCTGCCGAACCAATCGCGAAGTATTCATTTTTCTTCCGTAGCCCGACATACACTAAGAAAGCGACAACCCCAATGAATAAACGGGGTAGGATAGCAACAAATGGATCTTTAAACATAGGAAGAGTCGCATTTAAAAACGATGAAACCCCAAAAATTAAACCAACAATTAATCCAACGCCCCACCCTTGCAGCACACCGCCGATAATCGCTGGAATATGCATGATCGTTGCATTTCCTGCGGCTGTTGGAACCGGGATATAACCCAAACGCGTGACTCCTAAAAGAATCGCAATCGCGCCTAAAACACCGGCTATTACAATTTTCCGAACTGTCATGAACATTCACTCCTTTTTTATTTATAGTTGTGTTCAACACAAGAATCAGTGAATTTTTGCCGGGACTGAAGAAGTTGAAAAAAGCAGATTAATCGTTTTGTGCTCAAATGGTAAGCGGTCTGTTCGAATTTGGGTTTGCGAATAAAAATTGTTTTTTGCAATCGTTAATTTGATTTGCGCGCTCGAATAATCGGATTTCCGCTCAAACAAACCGGATACTCGCTCAAAAATTTGCGATTTCCGCTCATTTATTGGGATTTGCGCTCATAAATCAGGATTTCCGCTCAATAATTGATAGTTCCCGCCCAATTATAAGACTGGCCGCCCAATTCTTGCAGTTCACGCCCAATAATCAGACTGGCCGCCCAATTATCAGGACTTGCAGCCCAATTATTTGCAATTTCCGCCCATTAATTTGGGTTTTCCGCCCATTTATCCACGAATTTCACCCATTTATCAGAATAAGCGCCCAATTATCAACTCTCGAGCCCATTTATCACAGACCTTCTATTAATCACCTCCCCATCAATTAAATTGGAAATGGAAAAGCAAATAAAAAGACAGCAAATACGGTTCCGGCACCTAAAATCAGAAAATCTTTGCGTTTCACTTCATAAACCGTGTATGCAGTTCGGGTCCCACCCGGTATATAGCACCTCGACTCCATCGCTAAAATTAAATCCTCGGCCCGATGCATCGCCACATTAAACAGCGGAATGATGATTGGAAACATTTCCTTTGTCCGCTTAATGATTCTCCACCATTCGCCTGTACCAAACTCAGCCCCTCTGGAGGCTTGAGCCTTCATCATTTTTTCCATTTCAATCGCAAAGGTTGGAACGAAACGAATTGCAATTGTGATGACTAATGAAAACTCATGAACGGGAAACTTTACTTTTTTAAGCGGACTTAGAAGACTTTGAATCGCATGCGTTAACTCAGTTGTTGAGGTGGATAAGGTTAAAACACTGCTGACAAAAATAATTTCAATAAAACGGACTGCCGAGACAATCACAAGCCTAATGCTTTCTCCTGTGATTAAAATAAACCCGAATTCAAAATAGGTTTTCCCTCCAGAAAAAATAGACCCTTGAAACAGAAGCTGGAGAACCGCCAAAATGATGATGAAAGGAATGGCGGGTTTTACACCGGAAAGACCATAACTAATCGGTATTTTAGATAGCCAAAATAGGTAAATCGAAAACAGTAGCCCCATTGCGTTTCCGATATAGCTTGTGTTAAGAGCGATCGCTAAAACGATAATCGTGAAGGCAAGGACTTTTATGCGCGGATCCACCCTGTGAATAATCGATCCGGTTGGAACATACTGACCAATCGTAATATTCCGCGAGAGTTCAAATTCAGCTGCCACCATGTTTCCTCCTTTCTACATGACTTTAATTGTGACTTAGTACCTTTAGCACTTCTTTCGATACTTCTTCGATAGAAAAAGCATCCGCTCTTACGCTGTAGCCTTCCGCCTGAAGGCGATAGAGAAGCCTGACCGTTTCAGGTGTGCCAATGTGGTATTTCTGCATTTTTTCTCTGTCGGTAAAAATTTCTCGCGGTGTTCCAGATAAAACAACAGTTCCTTCTGCCATTACATAAATTCGGTCGGCTAAAAACGCCACCTCCTCCATGTTGTGAGAAACAAACACAATCGTCATCTTTTCTTTTTTATTTAAATCCTGAATCTTTTCTAAGATTTCTTTGCTCGATTTCGGATCTAGACCTGCCGTTGGCTCATCCAGCACTAACACTTTTGGCTTTAACGCCAGAATTCCCGCAAGTGCTACCTTTCGTTTCTGCCCGCCGCTTAAAGCAAAGGTTTGGCGATCCTTCATTTCATCAAAATCCAGCCCAACTACACTCATCGCCCACTTGACCCGCTCCCTCACTTCTTTAACAGGCAATCCGCTTTTAAATGGGCCATATGCGACGTCATCCCCTACTAAACTTTCAAAAATTTGGTCCTCTGGATTCTGAAAAACAATCCCGACTTTACGGCGCAAACTTTTGATATCAATGTTTTTATCCGCAATGTTTTCACCATCAATGATGACCTCACCTGATTCAGGCCTCATAAGTCCGTTAAAATGCTGGATTAAGGTAGATTTCCCAGAGCCAGTATGACCGATAATCGCTACACATTCACCCTCTTTCACATAAATGCTTGTTTCGCTTAAAGCAATGTGCTCAAGTGGTGTTCCTTTCATGTAGGTATGTCCCAGATTTGTGACTTCAATAATATTCTTATCAGCCATACCCTCAGCTTACCCCTCACTTTTCACGAGCTTTTTAACCTTCTCGATTTCTTGCATGAATTCATCCTCATTGATGATGTCAGCGGAAAAGTCTTCTAGACTGCGATGAACTTCAGTTGCAATTTGATTGACAGCCGGTACATCCAGGTGCAACTCACTCAATCTATCTTTATGTTTAAAAATTTCCCTAGGGGGTCCATCCATTACAATTCTTCCGCTCTCAATCACAAGGATCCGATCCGCTTGTGCCGCTTCTGACATATGGTGGGTAACCGTTATGATTGTCATGCCCCTGTTGTTCATTTCCCTCATCACCTGTAAAACGTCTTGTCTTCCATAACTGTCGAGCATACTGGTAGCTTCATCGAAGACGATGCATTTAGGCTGCATGGCTAAAACACCAGCAATGGCTACCCGCTGCTTTTGGCCTCCTGATAGATGATGCGGCGGCCTGTTTCTATATTGATACATGCTAACGGTCTCCAGGGCATCTTTCACCCTTTTCTTCATTTCATCTCTTGGCACTCCAAGGTTTTCTAAACCAAAAGCCACATCCTCTTCAACAATTGTAGCGACAATCTGGTTATCAGGATGCTGAAATACCATGCCTACATCTTGTCTAATAAACCTAATCTCCCTGGACTCCTTTGTATTTCGGCCATTGACCCAAACATCGCCGGAGGCAGGGGTTAGAATTCCGTTCAAATGCTTTGATAAAGTAGATTTCCCGGAACCATTGTGACCAATAATCGCGACGTATTCACCTGGCTCGATCGAGAATGAAACATCTTTTAGCACTTCGACTGACTTCTTTTCGTTCAATTTATAAGAAAAGTTGACATGTTCGACCCTAATAATTGGCTTCTACCTCCTTTTATATCTAATTTCAGCGCTTGCGCTTTTCTGTTTTACTACTAAATATTCTGTTAACTTACAAAACATCCTTCTATTCTCTTCAGCTAGATTGCCACAATTTGATTTATTTTAGATTATTCTGAATATTACCTATTTTATTCTTAATAGGAAGCCGATACATTAGACACTCTATCATTCTTTTTTTCTAGTGATTTAACACAATGTAAAAATATCTTTCATCCTATCAATTCCCTGTATAAAAGTATTGATAGCTGCTTATGGCAAATTCGATGGCCTGACGTTTTTCGGCTTCCATAAAATCATTTCCTAACAATTGGTTTAACTTCTCAATTCGGGGATACAAGGACTGGCGAACGATAAAAAGCTCTTTAGCCGTCTTATTTTTGGAACCGTTACAGGCCAAATACGTTTTTAAAGTATGCAGTAAATCACTGCCTGTTTTTTCATCATAATCAAGGACAGGCTGTAAATAATCTATCACAAAATCTTTTAATTCCCGATTCTTTTGCATGACAGAAAGGATTCGATAGATGTGCAGATCCTGATAAAAACAGGTCCCCGTTTTTCGATTTAGTTGCACTTTTTCTTGAATTTTTACCGTTTCTGCTGCGGTTTTATAGCTTTTGTCGATCGCTTCTAGCTCATCAGTAAATAATCCGCAGCCAAAAGGAATAGAATGGAGCTTTTTCTTTTTTGCAAATTCTGTCATTTTAAATGCGTCAATCGCCTGTTCAAGTCTCTCTTTCCAATCGTATTTTTCCCGGACATTTATCAAGATAAAGATCGCCTGGTTTTTTCTAATCAGCGGAAATAAACTAAATCCGTATTGTTTCATAACGGAACGAAAAATGACTTTTAAATAGCTGTAATCCGAAGCATTTGGATGCAAGGTGTCGACTCGAAAAAAGCAGACAACACCTCCTTTTGGCTTTATCCCAGGATCATGTTCAAATAGGTAGTGACGGATGTCTTCATCACTATACTCACCTTCGATCCAGCCCTTCAGCCATTCACTTTCTTCCGCCATTTCTTTCTCTTCAATGTAAAGCTCTCGCAAATAATGCTGAGCAAGGGCTGTTGCCGTTCGATCGAGGACGAGAGAAATATAGTTTTTTTCCTCTAATGAGTCGGCCATCGTTAAAATCTCGGCAAATACATGATCTAGCGCTTTGATTTCTTTACGGACCAAAAATGGGACATCCATCATATCTTCCAATAGTTTTTTCTTATAATTTTCTATTTTTTCTTCGCTTAACTTAGGAAAGAACTTGATGTCCAGGTTACTGTTCTTTTGAATTAACGGGCGATTGATTGTTTTTTGGCAGTAATGAAGTATCTTATTATGGCCGTCTGCCGACAGGAGAAGCTGATTTATTTTTTGCGAGTAGGCTTCAAGGTGGGAAATCATTTTAAAATGCTGAGAGATGATAAAAGAATGAAGATCTTGCGTAATCTCAATAAACCGTACTTCTGTATGGAACACGATTAATGGAAAACCATTTTGTTCAGCGACTTCAACAATTTCAGGGGGAATTGAATCTAAGTATGTTCCAAGCTCGATGCATAGACCTGAAACATGCCGATCGATTAACTGTCTTAAAAAAGAAAGGAACACCTCCTCATTATTTCTCCAGGCAATCCCCGTCGATAAAATGAGCTCACTTCCGTTTAACAAGGCACCTACTTCTGTTACTTCCATAACGTGAACCCATTTCACATAGCGGTGAGCCCCTTGTTTCCCTGCAATCATTTCTGCTTTCTCAAAATGTTTCCGTTGCATGATATCGGCTACAGTTAAGAGATTTTGATTATTCATTCGCTGCCCCCCATTTATCAGAATAGTGAAACAACATGAGATTTTTCCCTATTATACAAGATTTTTCACCAACATATATATAAGAGATTTACAAAATGACAATCTCATAGCGAAAACATCTACTTAATGTCTAGTGAAAAACAGATACCGCGAAGATAAAATGGAAAACAATAGAAATTCCATATCTATCAATCGGATTGGAGGGTTTGTATATATGTCAGTTACCAACCAAGTCGAAACAATAAAAAATTATATGAGCGGAAAGTGGGTTGAAGCGACAACTGCCAAAGTGGAGGAAGTCTTCAATCCTGCAACAGGGGAAGTCATCGGACGTGTCCCGCTATCAACTCGGGAAGATGTGGAGCGTGCCGTTTTGGCTGCGAAAAAGGCGTTTCAGGAGTGGAAAAATGTAGCGGTTCCGAAGCGTGCCCGGATCCTTTTCCGTTATCAGCAGCTGCTCGTTGAGAATTGGGAAGAGCTGGCGAAGCTCATTACTTTAGAAAACGGGAAAACCTATTCAGATGCCTACGGCGAAGTACAACGCGGGATTGAGTGTGTGGAGTTTGCGGCGGGGGCACCAACGCTCATGATGGGTGAGCAGCTTCCTGATATTGCAACGGGCATGGAATCCGCAATGTACCGGTACCCCCTTGGTGTGGTTGGAGGAATTACCCCTTTTAACTTCCCGATGATGGTGCCTTGCTGGATGTTTCCGCTTGCGATTGCGTGTGGCAACACCTTTATATTAAAACCATCAGAACGGACCCCCCTTCTTGCAAATCGACTGGCAGAGCTTTTTCAGGAAGCAGGCTTACCTGATGGAGTCCTGAATATTGTCCACGGAGCCCATGATGTCGTGAATGGAATGCTAGCTCATCAGGATATTCGCGCAATATCTTTTGTCGGATCACAGCCGGTTGCTGAATATGTGTATAAAACGGCAGCGGCCCACGGAAAACGCGTTCAGGCTTTGGCCGGTGCTAAAAATCACTCGATTGTAATGCCCGATGCAGACCTAGAAAATGCAGTGGAAAACATTATTGCGGCAGCTTTTGGTTCAGCCGGCGAACGCTGTATGGCTGCTTCTGTTGTCGTAGCCGTTGGGAACATTGCGGATGAGCTCGTTCTTCGTCTTAAAAAAGCAGCAGATGGTTTGCAAATCGGGGACGGATCGAACAAGGACGTTCACTTAGGTCCGGTTATTCGATCATCCCACAAAGAACGAACAGAAGGATACATTAAAATCGGAACAGATGAAGGAGCTACCCTGATTCGCGACGGGCGAAAGGATCAAATCAGCGATGGCGGATATTTTATCGGACCGACGATATTTGATGATGTTAAACCAGGCATGAAGATTTGGGAAGATGAAATTTTTGCTCCAGTGTTATCGGTTGTCCGGGCTGATAGTTTAGAAGAAGCGATTCAAGTGTCCAACCAATCACGATTTGCTAACGGGGCCTGCCTATACACTGACAGTGCCAGTGCCATCCGAAAATTCCGTGAAGAAATCGATGCTGGCATGCTTGGCATTAATATCGGGGTTCCCGCACCAATGGCTTTCTTCCCGTTCTCAGGCTTTAAGGATTCCTTTTATGGGGATCTCCACGCAAACGGAAAAGACGGCGTCGAGTTTTACACGCGAAAGAAAATGCTAACCGCTCGTTACTAAGGGGTCTGCCCCCCTATAAAAGGAGTTGATCGTTTTGCAGAATACAGATCAAACAAAGCAACTGCAGCACATAGATGAACGGAATTTATGGCATGCAATGAGAGGGTCCCAGCCTTCTGCTACGAATTTGATCGTAGAAAAGGCAGAGGGTGTATGGATTACAGATGTTGAAGGAAACAGGTATTTAGATGCCATGTCTGGGCTTTGGTCTGTCAATGTCGGCTATGGGCGCAAAGAGCTTGCAAAAGCAGCCTATCAGCAGCTGCTAGAAATGCCTTATTATCCGCTGTCGCAAAGTCATATTCCCGCTATAAAACTAGCAGAAAAACTGAACGAGTGGCTCGGAGGGGATTATGTATTCTTCTTTTCGAACAGCGGCTCTGAAGCGAATGAAACAGCCTTTAAAATTGCACGCCAATATCATCACCAAAGAGGAAATTACGAAAAATACAAGTTTGTAGCAAGGTATCGCGCTTATCACGGAAATTCGATGGGTGCTCTGGCTGCAACTGGTCAGGGACAGCGAAAATATAGATATGAGCCGCTGGGACAGGGCTTCCTTCATGTTTCTCCGCCAGATCAATATCGGCGTCCAGAACAGGATTCCAATTTAGAAAGTGCCGAAGAGGTCGATCGTATCATGACGTGGGAAATGAGCGAAACTATTGCCGGTATGATTATGGAACCGATTATTACCGGAGGCGGTGTTTTGATTCCGCCAGATGGATACATGGCGAGAGTGAAGGAAATTTGCGAAAAGCATGACGCCTTACTGATTAGTGATGAAGTCATCTGCGGATTTGGCCGCACGGGGGCTCCTTTTGGTTATATGAACTATGGGGTTAAGCCGGATATCATTACTATGGCAAAAGGCATCACAAGTGCCTACCTCCCGCTCTCTGTAACGGCTGTCAAACGGGAGATTTTTGAGGCATTTTCCGGAGAAGACACGTACGACCGGTTCCGCCATGTCAATACCTTTGGCGGCAACCCGGCAGCCTGCCGATTAGCTTTAAAAAATCTTGAAATTATGGAAAACGAGAATCTGATCGAGCGTTCCAGAATCATGGGTGAAAAGCTTTTATCCGCGCTTAAACCCCTAGAGCTCCATCCGTTCGTAGGAAATGTCAGAGGAAAAGGGTTGCTGATTGGGATTGAGTTAGTCATGAATAAGCGAACAAAAGAACCTTTATCCATTGATATCGTCAATCAGGTGATTATTTTCTGTAAGAAGCGGGGATTAATCATTGGAAAAAATGGAGATACGGTTGCAGGATTTAACAATGTGTTAACTCTAGCACCTCCGCTTTGTATTACTGAAGATGAATTACAGTTTATCGTGAAAATCTTGCATGAAACGGTTAATGAGTTATCGTAACTTGGAATCCTCACTTTAGGTGAGGGTTTTTCTTTTTGAAAGGCTGTTTTCTCAAAGATTGTTGCTTCCTGAATATATTTTTTAAACTGTAGTGGAATGGAGCGGAAGACACTTGATTCCTGCGGGAAAAAGAGGAAAGGTCGAGACCCCGCAGGCAAAGCCGAGGAGGATCGACTTCCTCCCCGGGGAATCTTGTGTCTGGAGTGAAATGGAACGAACATGTTTGCTTCCATAAAAAACAACAAATTATTCGAAAACAGCCTTTTGAAAAGATTTATTTTTTATTAAAATCGTTCGTTTTTCCCACCTGTAGCTAAGTTTAAATCCGGAATATATGGGAAAAATGGTAAAGTTAAAATGTTGTCGAGTGAAATGTTTTGACCTTAATTGACCATTATTGTATGATGAACATACAACCTAATCATCTCTTATTTGTATGTTCGATCATATAAAATATAAGGGATATTTGAAGAGGAGGATGAAAAATGCCATTAATTCCTACAGTTATTGAACAAACAAACCGTGGTGAACGTGCATACGACATTTACTCACGTCTACTTAAAGACCGTATTATTATGCTAGGAACTGCCATTGATGACCAAGTAGCCAATGCTATTGTGGCTCAATTACTTTTCCTGGATGCAGAAAATCCTGAAAAAGATATTTCTCTTTATATTAATAGCCCTGGCGGCAGTATCACAGCAGGTATGGCCATTTACGACACGATGCAATATATTAAGCCAAATGTACAAACTATCTGCATTGGTATGGCGGCATCCATGGGTGCATTCCTGTTAGCCGCAGGCGAAAAAGGCAAACGTTTCGCATTGCCAAACAGTGAAGTTATGATTCACCAGCCACTTGGCGGTGCTCAAGGTCAAGCAACCGAAATCGAAATTGCTGCGAAACGGATTCTCTTCCTTCGCAATAAGCTTAACCAAATTTTATCAGATCGCACAGGTCAGCCAATTGAAGTCATCGAAAAAGATACAGACCGCGATAACTTCATGACTGCAGAACGTGCAAAAGAATACGGTTTAGTCGACCATATTATTACAAGAAATACGTTGGCAGATAAAAAATAAGTTTGTTTAGGAAAGAGTTCAGCTCAATTGGGCTGGACTCTTTTTTGTGTGGGTTAGATTGACTGAGGAGGGGTATTGATTCTTTTTGTGGTTCGGGATTAACGGCTGGCTATTTTGGAGCGGGAGTCTGGATTTTTGGAGCACAAATTTCGAGTTTGGAGCGGAAATTTACTTTTTTGAGCTTGGGGCCAACTAATTGGGCGGGTTCTGCAATTATTTGGGCGGCTATCCTATATTATTGGGCGGCTTCTGCGATTTTTTGGGCGGCTATCCCATATTATTGGGCGGGTTCTACGATTTTTTGGGCGGCTATCCCATATTATTGGGCGGGTTCTACGATTTTTTGGGCGGCTATCCTATATTATTGGGCGGGTTCTGCAATTTTTGGGGCGGCTATCCTATATAATTGAGCTGGTTCTGCAATTATTTGGGCGGCTATCCTATATAATTGGGCGGGTTCTGCAATTATTTGGACGGCTATCCTATATAATTGGGCGGGTTCTGCGATTTTTTGGGCGGCTATCCTATATAATTGGGCGCTTCTCTCGTTAATCGGGCTGGAATTTTCACAATTAGGTCGCCTCTACAAGAATCAGGCGCAATTCTCAATAATCGGGCTGCTCCCAAACCCAAAATAAACTTACCCCACAAAAAAAGCCACCCATCCCGGCAGCCTTTCCATTAACCTTCTTTTGAAATAAATGAGGTAAGTGCCTCTACAGCAGCTTCTGCGTCGTGTCCTTCGGCAATCAGGGTGACCTGGCTGCCTGCTCCAACGGCGAGACTCATAATCCCCATTATACTTTTAGCGTTCACTCGTTTTCCCTCTTTTTCAAGATAGACTTCGGAACTGAAACGGTTCGCTTCTTGAACGAATAGGGCGGCCGGTCTTGCTTGCAAACCGGTCTTTAAATTTACTTCTACCTGTCTCTCGACCATTTTCTCTTCCTCTCCTCATCTCATTATTTTAGAGAAATCGGTATGCCGGCCCGGATTTTCTCTGCAATCTCATCTAATTTACGCAGTCGGTGGTTGATTCCCGACTTGCTGATGTAACCGCTTGATACCATTTCTCCTAATTCCTTTAATGTCACATCTTGGTGGTTGACGCGTAATTCTGCAATTTCTCTTAATTTATCTGGTAATGCATGGAGTCCGATTTCCCGGTCAATTAATTTAATATTTTCCACCTGTCTGAGCGCTGCTCCAATGGTTTTGTTCAAGTTCGCTGTTTCACAATTGACAAGTCGGTTCACGGAGTTTCGCATGTCTCGTACGATCCGGACATCTTCAAATTTTAAGAGAGCAGAATGGGCACCGACTACAATTAAAAACTCGGTTATCTTTTCTGCTTCTTTTAAGTACGTAATAAATCCTTTTTTTCTTTCAAGTATTTTACTATTTAACGAAAAATAATTCATCAATTTATTTAATGCTTCACTATGTTCCCGGTATAAAGAGAAAATTTCTAAATGATAAGAGGAGGTTTCAGGATTATTAACGGACCCGCCTGCTAAAAAGGCCCCCCGTAAATAGGAACGCTTACAACATTTCTTTTTAACTAGTTCAGAGGAAATGTCGTAATTGAAGGAAAAGTCCTCATCAATGATTTTTAAATCCTCCAGAATATCCTTTGCCTGTTCACGAATACGAACAATGTATACATTATTTTTCTTGAGCCTCATTTTTTTCCGGACCAAAAGCTCAACACGAGTAGAATAATTCATTTTAATCAATGAATAAATCCGCCGTGCAATTGCTGCATTTTCGGTTTGAATGTTCACAATGAAGGAACGATTGGTTAGCGATAAAGCACCATTCATCCGAATCAGAGCGGATAATTCTGCTTTAGCACAGCAGTTTTTTAACTCGTGCTGGGTTAATTCCTTTTTAGTATCAGAAGCAAAGGACATTTGGGAACACCACCTGTTATTTCTCAGAGTTTACTCCTGTTAATAATTGATACAGGAGTTTGGCAATTTTTTGTGTATCATGGCGGATAATATGATCTTGATAAGATGCAAAATCGTCTTGAATTACATTCAGACCATATTCCTGCAGTTTTTCTAAATCGAACACGACCGGTTTTGCATATTCTTCATCATACTTAATCCGCACATTTTCTGGAATCTCTGTGTTGTTCACAATAATCGTATCAATAAAGGAGCATTTCATATGATCATAGATCGCTTTAACATGATCACTCGCTGTAAAATCTAACGTTTCTCCAGCTTGAGTCATTAGATTACAGATGTACACCTTTTGAGCTTTGGCCGCACAAACTTCTTCTCCTAATCCTGGGACCAAGAGATTTGGTAGAATGCTAGTGTAAAGGCTTCCAGGGCCCATTACGATTAAATCTGCTTTCCGAATCGCCTCAATCGTTTCGTCTAAAGGACGTATATTGTCAGGGGTTAGATAAACTTGTTTTATTTTTTTCCCTGCTTTCGAAATTTTAGACTCACCGGTAACTAGCGTTCCATCTTCCATAATGGCATTAAGCTCTACGCTTTGGTTGGCAGCCGGCAAGACCTTTCCTTTAACATTTAAAACGCGGCTAAGCTGCTGAATCGCTGAAACAAAGTCCCCTGAAATAGAGGTCATAGCTGCTAATATTAGATTTCCTAATGAATGACCGGATAATTCCTTTGATGACTGAAATCTGTGCTGGAACATCTCAATAAAGAGAGGTTCAACCTCTGAAAGGGCTGCGAGGACGTTTCGGATGTCTCCTGGGGGGGGAATATCCAGCTGATCCCTGATTCTCCCCGAACTCCCGCCATCATCAGCAACGGTAACTATTGCAGTTATATCAATCGGATATCGTTTTAACCCTCTTAATAACACGGGGAGTCCTGTCCCGCCCCCGAGGACAACGACCCTTGGCAGATCTATCTTCATGTAGTTTTGTCCTTTCTCCTCTCAATATCACGATGCGTTACTTTGGTTTCATAGTCTTTTTCAAAATGGTGCGCAATTGTTTCCGCAAGTGCCACAGACCGGTGCTGTCCGCCCGTACATCCGATTGCGACGACGAGCTGTCTCTTACCTTCCCTTTTATAATGAGGGAGCATAAAACTGAGCAAATCCGTAACCTTCTCTAAAAACTTTTGCGTTTCACTCCATTTTAATACATAGCTTGAGACTTCTTCCTCAAGGCCTGTTTTCGGTCTCATATGTTCAACATAATAAGGGTTTGGCAAAAAGCGGACATCAAATACTAAATCCGCATCGATCGGAAGCCCATGCTTAAAACCAAATGACATAACATTGACGGTAAAGATGGTTCGTTTATCAGTCGAAAACTGTAAAAGAATCTTGTCTCTGAGTTCTTTCGGCTTCAATTTTGACGTGTTGTAAATTTGTTGGGCTCTCCCTTTTAGCTCTTCTAACAATTCTCTTTCCAGCTTGATTCCTTCTAAAGGCAACCCTGATGGGGCAAGCGGATGTGATCTTCTGGTTTCTTTATATCTTCTGACTAATGTCGCATCATCTGCATCTAAAAATAGAATTTCAGGGGTTACCCACGAGGTTTCGGCTAAATCGTCTAATGCCTTAAATAAATGGTCAAAAAACTCTCTTCCTCGCAAGTCCATCACAAGGGCCACTTTATTCATTTTATTCCCAGACTCTTTCATCAGCTCCATAAATTTAGGAAGCAAAGTAGGCGGAAGATTATCCACGCAAAAGAATCCTAAGTCCTCAAAGCTATGAATTGCCACCGTTTTCCCAGCACCAGACATTCCAGTAATAATGACCATGCGAATATCGTGATGTTCGGTTTGGTCCATGTGTTTCTCCCCCTTTTAATAGGTTAGCTTGGATCTAAACGATACGAAATTAACTCAAAATCAGGTGTATAAATAAATGTTCCAAAAATCATTCCATCTCCGTGAACCATATATTCCAGTATATGAATATCACCAGGCGCCATTTGCAAGGATGGAATATTTTCGATTGAGTGCCAAGCTAATTTGCCTTCTTCAGACTCTTGATAGAGATCACCTTGACCTTCTTCGGCTAAGAAGGTGAACATCATCCACTCGGAGATGACCTCATCTCCTTCTTTTATCAGAAAGGTAAATACACCTTTTAATTTTGGATTATTTAAGAAAATCCCTGTTTCTTCTCTGAATTCTCTCGTTACTGCTTCTTTAACGGATTCTCCCTGCTCCATTTTTCCACCAGGAGCGACCCACCAATTCCTTCGTGGTTTTTGCAGCAGTAAGACTTCGCCATTTTGGATATACACACAATTTGTAACCCGTTGCATCTTTTCTCACTCCAAGTCTTACCATGGTATAAATATTATACAACGAATCCGGGTGTGTTACAATCAGTGACCTTTTTTCGCTGTATGGTATAAGCCTATTTTACAATCATAAGCCGTCAAAACCACTCGCTTTCCGCGGGCCTCACACGACGTGAGGCCGTTCGATGTTGGCACAGGACGTGCCGACTTTAATCGAACTTCCTTTTTATATTTTCGAGCCTCCTCGCTCGTCCCTCATGCGGGGTCTTGATTGGCTCGTTTTTCCGCAGGACAAGGAAGGCTACGGCAGCGATCCATCGCACAAAGAAAATGCGCATGCATTTTTGATGAGTCTCGCGGTTTTGACTCCAGTTTTAATATAAAAATCAACAATGTAATTTATCACAGTCAATCAAAAAAAAAAACACAGGCAAAAGGCGCCTGTGCGAAACATGATCTATATGTTTCAAAAGGGGGTCAATTTCTACCTCTATCATACAGAACAAATGTTTCAGTGCTGTTACAATAGGTTTAAATTGGTATTATTTTTTGTAAAATTTACATGCCTACGTGCAAAATAGCATATATTATTAAGCTTGACGAGCTTTTTGCGCTTCTATTAATTCTTCAACATAGTGTTGTGCACTCTGTGCGGCAATACTTCCATCACCTGTTGCCGTAACAATTTGGCGCAAGGTTTTTTCACGAATATCACCTGCTGCAAAGATCCCTGGAACGCGTGTTTCCATTTTTTCATCGGTTTCAATATAGCCTGCGCTATTGGTAATCCCCAGATTTGCAAATGGTTTGGAGAGCGGAACCATTCCAATGTAAATGAAGACTCCGTCTGTCTTAAACTCTTGCTCTTCACCCGTTTCCGTTGAAACAAGAGTTACACTGCTTACTTTCCCGTTTTCTCCATGAATTTCTTTAACGGTATGATTCCAAATGAAATCAATCTTTTCGTTATCAAAGGCGCGTTGCTGCAGTATTTTTTGAGCCCGCAATTCATCACGGCGATGAACGATTGTTACTTTTGTGGCAAAGCGGGTTAAATAGACACCTTCTTCTACTGCAGAGTCGCCTCCGCCAACCACCACTAATTCTCTTTGCTTAAAAAACGCTCCATCACAAACGGCACAGTAGGATACGCCGCGTCCGCCCAATTCATTTTCACCGGGAACTCCTAATTTCTTATACTCAGCACCTGTTGAAATAATTACAGATCTTGCTTTATATTCTTTGGAACCGGCTTTAACAATTTTGTATTCCTCGCCGTCAACGATTTCTTTAATATCGCCATAAGCATACTCTGCACCAAATTTTTTCGCATGTTCAAACATTTTATTTGATAATTCCGGACCTAAAATACTTTCAAATCCAGGATAGTTTTCAACATCTTCTGTGTTGGCCATTTGTCCGCCAGGAACCCCACGCTCAATCATGAGAGTGGATAGATTTGCACGCGATGTATAGACAGCAGCTGTCATACCTGCAGGACCAGCACCAGCGATTATGACATCGTAAATTTTTTCTTCAGCCACTGGACTGTCACTCCTTTTCAGTACTAAAAATAGTGTTCCCATCTATCGTATAGTTTAAGGACGAAATCGTCTAATATAATGCTTAGAAAAATTTTCTACAGCAGCACCTTTTTAATTTCCTGAGTATATTTCCTTAATGAATATACGGAAACTCCAGCCACATCCGCTGCATCTTTCTGAGTTACAGACTCTCCTCTAAGCTTTTTCCAAAAGTAAAAAAGAGCTCCAGCCATCGCGTTTGCATCTTGTAAAGGTTTTCCCTTTAACTCTAGAAAAGCAGTAAACCACGTTAAGAATAAACCGCTATTTTTCCAGGTAATTATTTTCCCTTCCCACTCAAACAGGTTTAAGGCTACCTGATGAGCGACCGAAATAGATAATTGATTCGATGCTCCTGCTTCCCATTGCTCTGATAAGCAATAGGTAAAATATTGCTGTTCATCTGCTGATAACGGGGAAAGACGCAGAGTTCGTTTCGTTAGCCATAATTTTTTATCATCTGAAACAGTTAATAAAAATAAAGCAAATAAACGCTGAGGATCTTCTTCACTCTTCCAGATTCTCTCAATCATTACAGGATCATTGACTAGCATTCTTTCATCCTGAATCCAAGGCTCTTGCCCTTTTCGTTCAGGTGACAATTCAATCACGCGTTTCCACATATCTTTGGCGAATTCTTTTTTTCCAGTGTAATAAGCGGAAACAGAAAGCCAGTAAAAGAATGCCCCATCCCCATCAAATCCTTGTTTTTGCAGCTTGCGTAACCATTGATAAGCAAGCTCATACTTACCAATTAGGGCAAAAGTAGCCCCTAATTTATAACGATGCTCAAGCAGCATCGGATGAATATTTTTTAATGTATCGAACAAGTTGTGAACCTGATGAAAATCTTTTTGATAATGGGCAAAAATTAAGGAATTACATAAAGCATGTAAATTTCCAGGATTTTTTTCTAAAACGGTCTCTAAGACCTGATTCGCTCGCTTCACATTTCCTAAATAAAAATGGGCTAAAGCTAGGTTATTATAAGCTGACCAGTAATCTGGATGAGAGTCAATCACTTCATTTAAAAGGTCAATAGCCTTTTCAAATTCACCAGCTTCTAAGCATAAACGGGCTTCATCCTGCTGACGGATTAATTCGTCTTCTTCCTCCAAGTCAGTATCGTCTAAGCCAAGCTCTAATGAAATTATTTCAAGCAATTCTTCGGCATCATCACGAAAATCACCATTTGGCTCGATTTCAACGTATTTTTGTGCATTTTGAAATGCTTCCCTAAAATGGCCTAAATACGCATAATTGTTTGCCAGAAAATAGTAGCATTCCGTCATATGGTCATCCAATTGCTCCAAGATTAGATGAAGAAGCTCATTGGAGGATTGGTATTGGCCTATTTCCGTATGCACCATTGCCAGCTGACAAGCAATTAGCGGCTCTAAAGGCTCTAGATGATAAGCACGTTCCAAGTATTTCTTCGCTTTATTTAAATCCCCTCGATGGTACGCTTTTAGCCCCTTCGTGAAGTAATACTCTCCCGTAGGGGTAAATGAAAGGATTTTTCCACTTGTCTGCTTTATTTTTAAATGTTTACTCATGAAATCCTCCGTCTAACCTTAGTAACTACAGTAGTATACCATATGTAGCGCAAGGCGAGAAGGCATAAGGGAGGAATTGGCAGCGTCCATTTTTTGATTTTTGATTGCATGCTCTGAAATAATGGTTTTTGATGAATTTTACAAAATGCCGGTTATGAAAATCGGGATTTTGTTAAAATTCATCGACTCTTATTATTTTTTTAAGCAACTGTTTTATACGCAGCAGTATAAACAAAGGTGAATCGCGCGAAATTCCAAATTTGCGCGCGAAAATGGAGGTCAATCGAGCGAAAATGGGGGTCAATCGAGCGAAAGTAAAAATATGGAACATTTCAGTCCGGTAAATCAAAAACGACGGCCCCACCCGTCGTTCTTCAAAAACCTGTTATTCTTTTGTATGTCTTTCCTTCAAAACCTTCAGCACTTCGGTAAAAGGAAGTTCTTGTTCCTTCAACAGCACAAGCAAGTGATAGAGCAGGTCTGCCGCTTCCCATTTCAGTTCATCGTGGTCGCGGTTTTTCGCAGCAATAATGACTTCTGACGCCTCTTCCCCGACCTTTTTTAGGATCTTATCTACACCCTTTTCAAACAGATAGGTGGTGTAGGAGCCTTCAGGCCGCTCAGCTTCCCGCTTTGCCACGACTTTTTCGAGCTCCAGTAAAAACTCAGCGGAAACACCCGATTCCACTTCCTGTTTGTCCTTAAAGAAAGTTTCTGTAAAACAGCTCGTTGTTCCATTGTGACAAGCGGGACCATTTGCAATTACTTGTACAACGATCGCGTCACCATCGCAATCATACGTCATGGATATGATTTTTTGTGTATGTCCGCTTGTTTCGCCTTTATGCCACAACTCCTGCCGTGAACGACTATAAAACCAAGTTTCCTTTGTTTCGATAGACTTTTGCAGTGATTCCTCGTCCATATAGGCAAGTGTTAAAACTTCCTTTGTTTGAAAATCTTGAACAATGGCAGGAACGAGGCCTTTTTCGTCAAACTTAATCTCGTTTACATTCACCGTACATGTACCCCCTGTTCCTTTAAATAATCCTTCACTTCTTTAACGGATGTTTCTTTATAATGAAAAATGGACGCTGCCAATGCTGCATCTGCTCTCGCTTCTTCAAAAACTTTAAGGAAATCTTCTTTCCTGCCGGCGCCGCCAGAAGCAATCACAGGCACAGTCACTGCATCATTGATTGCTTTTGTAAGAGCTACATCAAAGCCTGCTTTCTCCCCATCGGCATCCATCGAAGTGAGTAAAATTTCCCCTGCCCCTAATTCTACCGCCTGTTTTGCCCACGTTATCGCATCGAGCTCAGTTTCTTTCCGGCCACCGTGAGTGTAGACCTTCCACGTTCCAAGCGCTTCATCGTACTTTGCATCAATGGCCAGAACAATACATTGAGAGCCAAAGTAGTCTGCCCCTTCGCGGATTAATTCAGGATTTAGAATCGCGGCTGTGTTTACACTAACCTTGTCGGCTCCCGCTCTTAGCATACGCTTCATATCTTCTAAACTCCCAATGCCTCCGCCAACTGTAAAAGGAATTGCCAGTTCAGAGGCTACCTGACGAACAACGTCCTCCATCGTTTTTCTGCCTTCATGAGAAGCGGATATGTCCAAGAATACAAGTTCATCAGCTCCCTGCTCATCATAAAAGCGGGCAAGCTCAACCGGGTCGCCAGCATCACGCAATTGCACAAATTGAATTCCTTTCATAACTCGGCCCTCTTTTACATCCAGACAAGGGATAATCCGTTTCGTAATCATGACGACACCTCCTCTAATGCCTGCCGCAGAGTGAAACGCTGCTCATAAAGGGCTTTTCCGACAATCGCACCTTTAATCCCTTTATCAGCTAATTTTTTGAGTGACTGCAAATCTCCTAGAGAACTAACCCCGCCTGAAGCAATGATTTCTTTCCCGGTCGCTTCAGCTATTTGCAGCAAGGAATCTATATTCGGGCCCGACAGCATCCCATCCTTTGAAATATCGGTACAGATAAATGTTTCCGCACCTGCTTCTGCTAACTCTTTACCCAGTTCGACTGCTGTTAAAGAGGAAGTGGACAGCCAGCCGTGGGTTGCAACATAGCCTTCTTTGGCATCAATCCCAATCGCAAGCTTGGATCCATACTTTTTGAGCATGTTTTTAACAAAATCGCGATCAGTCACAGCCACACTGCCAAGGATGACTCGGTCAACCCCGTTTTCTAAATAAAATGCGATATCGGCCTCAGAACGAATCCCTCCGCCGATTTGAATCGATGAGGTCAAGTTTTTCGCTGCCTGTACCACGAAGGGGTGATTGATTTTTTCTCCAGCCTTGGCCCCATCTAAGTCAACCATATGGATCCAGGCTGCTCCGTCACTAGCAAACTGTTTCGCCATGTCAGACGGGGAATCACCGTATACAGTTTCTTGATTGTAATCTCCTTGGATCAGCCTTACACATTTTCCCCCGCGCATATCAATCGCTGGATAAATTGTAAATGACATTAGATTTTCTCTCCTTGACCTGCAAGCTTTGTAAAATTAGATAGTAGCTGCATCCCAAGCCTGCTGCTTTTTTCCGGGTGAAATTGCATCCCATATACATTGGCTCTGCCGACAATCGCTGGTACTTTAACGTCAAAATAATCACTATAGGCCATCACAGCATCCTCATCTGTCTGCACATAAAAGGAGTGGACAAAATAAGCAAAATTCTCATCCAAACCAGATAAAAGTTCATTCTCCCGCTTATGAAAAACGAGTTTATTCCAGCCAATATGCGGAACTTTATACGTTTCATTGTTTTCTGTTTTTCCTGAAAAGCGAACTACTTCTCCTTCAAGCAGCCCCAAGCCTTCGTGTTCACCGTGTTCCTCACTTCTCGAAAATAAAAGCTGCATCCCTAAACAAATCCCCAATAATGGCACGCCTTCTGCAGCTTTTCGTTCAATAAATGGGACCAGATCAGTTTCGGTTAGTTTTTTCATCGCATCGGGAAAGGCACCTACGCCTGGCAGGATTAAACCAGCCGCATTTTCCAGCTCCTCTATCGATTCCGAAACGAAAAAAGGAACCTCAAGCCGTTCTAATGCTTTTTGGACACTGAAAAGGTTCCCCATTCCGTAATCAATCACACCTATCATTTATAACATCCCTTTCGTCGATGGAATCCCCTTCACACGAGGATCAATCGAAGTGGCTTCATCCAGTGCTCTGCCTAACGCCTTAAAGACAGCCTCAATCATATGATGCGTATTGTGGCCGTAATGAATGATAACGTGTAAATTCAAGCGTGCCTCTATGGCAAGCTTCCACAAAAATTCGTGAACAAGCTCTGTATCGAAGGTTCCGACTTTAGCAGCCGGGAGCTCTCCGCGGAATTCCAAGTGAGGACGATTGCTTAAATCAATTACAACCTGGGCCAGAGCCTCATCCATTGGTACAAAAGCATTCCCATAGCGCTTAATTCCCTTTTTATCGCCAAGTGCAGTTTTTAACGCTTGTCCTAAACAAATTCCAATATCTTCGGTGGTATGATGGTCATCAATTTCCACATCACCGCTTGCATGGATGTTGAGATTAAAATGGCCATGCTTCGTAAAAAGATCAAGCATATGAGTTAAAAAAGGAACAGGGGTGTTTAAATCAGATTTCCCTTCTCCATCAATGGCAAAGGTTAAATCAATTTGGGTTTCTTGTGTCTGTCTTGAAACAGAGGCTTCCCTGGTTGTCATCTACATTTCCTCCTTGAACCGGCTTTCGATTGCCCGAGCATGGGCTTCAAGTCCTTCTGAACGGGCAAACGCAGCAATTTTACTAGCATTTTCTTTAAATGCAGCATCACTATACAAAATTACACTTGATTTTTTCTGATAGTCATCCAGATTGAGCGGACTTGAAAAACGAGCAGTTCCGTTGGTCGGCAAAACATGATTCGTTCCGGCAAAATAATCTCCGACGGGCTCACTGCTGTAGCGGCCAACAAAAATGGCTCCGGCGTGTTTAATTTTCGCCAATGATTCTTGGGCTTTTTCAACAATAATTTCTAAATGCTCCGGTGCAAGTTCATTCACGACCTTAATCGCTTCTTCTAAATTTTCCGTTACGTAGATTGCCCCGTACTCATCAATCGAAGCCCGTGCTATTTCTTTCCGTGGTAACGTTTGAAGCTGAAGCTCAACTTCCTTTTGCACAGCCTCAGCCAGACTTTGTGACGCTGTGACGAGACAGCAGGATGAGCGCGGGTCATGCTCGGCTTGCGATAAAAGATCCGCTGCCACCTCGTGCGCATTTGCTGTTTCATCGGCTAACACTACGATCTCTGATGGTCCGGCAATCATATCGATATCGACAATTCCGAACACTTCACGTTTAGCTAGTGCCACATAGATATTGCCTGGTCCTACGATTTTATCTACTGGTTTAATGGATTTTGTCCCGTAGGCTAAAGCCGCAATTGCCTGTGCTCCGCCAACTTTATAGATTTCAGTAACCCCTGCTTCCTTAGCAGCTACTAGTACACTTGCGTTTAGAGCTCCATCTTTTTGTGGCGGGGATACCATCACGATTCGTTCCACTCCTGCTACAACTGCCGGAACGACTGTCATCAGGACGGAGGATGGATATGCAGCTGTTCCGCCAGGGACATACACTCCAACAGAATCAAGCGGGGTTACCTTTTGCCCTAAGATTGTCCCGTCTGGCCTTGTCATCATCCAGCTCGTTTTCTGCTGTTTCTCATGATACTCCTGTATATTTTGCGCAGCTTCCCTCATAATCCCGATTAAAGTGTTATCTACTCTTTCATAAGCTTCCGCAATCTCTTTATCTGTCACTTTTAAAGTGCTTAATGAGACCCCGTCAAATTTGTTTGTAAAAAAGTAGAGTGCCTCATCCCCCGAGTTCCGGACCTCTTCTAAAATATCTAGCACCGCTTTTCGCTGTTCTAATGTCCCGTTTTCAACGGAGCGGCGAAGCGACGGAGCATCAAAGCTTGAATAGATTTTCACCTAAAGACCCCCTTGCTGTTTTTGAACCACTTCGGTCAGCCGCTTCACCATGTCATGAACAATTTTGTCTTTTAAGCGATAGCTAACTGGGTTCACAATAAGCCTAGATGTAATCGATACAATCTTTTCATATTCAGCCAAGCCGTTTTCTTTCAATGTTCTTCCTGTTGATACGATATCTACAATTCGGTCGGCCAATCCGATCAGAGGGGCTAACTCAATTGAACCGTTTAGTTTTATTATTTCAACCTGCTCACCCTTGGCTCTAAAAAAGCTGGATGCCACATTCGGATACTTCGTTGCAATTTTTGGCGCCACTTCATTCAATTGCGTACCAGGCAGTCCGGCTACTGCTAAATAGCAGTGACTGATTTGCAAGTCTAAAAGTTCATACACATCACGCTCTTCTTCGAGCATGACATCCTTGCCCGCAATCCCGATATCCGCAACTCCGTGCTCAACATAGGTAGGGACGTCCATTGGCTTGGCAAGAATGAACCGCATTCCTTCTTCTTCGGCTTCGATTATTAATTTCCGTGATTCATCAAAGTCAGGCGGAATTCGATAACCAGCCCGGCGCAACAGCTCAATCGCTTCTTCAAAAATTCTCCCTTTTGGCAGGGCGATTGTTAGCAAATCGCTCATGAGTCCCTCCCCCTCTCACCAAAAAAGTAGTAAACCTCGGCAAATGGCTTAACAAACTTATCAAGGTCTTTTATCCCAGATATGTCCTGAATAATGACCGAATCCCCCTGATTTCGAAGCTCAATCGCTTTCCCGATCGCGACTTTCCGATGCTCCGCACTATAAATAATCAGGATTGTTTCATCCGTTTCTTCATCAAATTGTAAGGCTTCTAATAATCTATCAATATAAATACCAAAACCGGTTGCAGCTTCATTAACACCGAATTGACGGACAAGCTTGTCATAACGGCCCCCGTTTCCAATTGGGAATCCGACTTGATTGGCATAGGCTTCAAACAAAATCCCTGTATAGTAAGTCATATGGCTGACAAGCGTTAAATCAAGCTTAATATACTCTTTCACGCCGTAATCACACAAAATATCAAACAACGTTTCAAGCTGCTGAATCGCGTCGAGGACAACCGGATCAATAGTAAGTTCTTTCGCACGATCAATAATCGATTCGTCCCCAATCAAATTTAAAAATTGATTGAGCCTTTCTTTATCAATCGAGGAAAGAGAGAGTGACTGAATATGCTCCCGGTATCCGACATAATTTTTTTCAAATAAGAATCGTTTTAACCCCTGAACTCTTTCTTCCGTTCCCAATACCTCAAGGAAAAAGGAATCTACGAACTTAACATGACCGATTGCTAAAGTAAAAGTATCAAGACCCGCTTTTTGCAAAGTCGAAACAAGCAAAGCAATAACTTCTCCATCAGCGCTAATAGTGGAGTCACCAATCAATTCAACCCCAGCCTGAGAAAATTCAGCGGGTCTGCCGCCTTCCCGCTGCTGGGAACGAAAAACATTTGCCTGATAGCTTAACCGTAAAGGGGTAGAGTCGTGCGCAAGCTTTGAAGCTGCAACCCTTGCAATTGGAGCAGTCATATCCGGACGAAGAACAAGGGTATGTCCCTGCTGATCCAATAATTTAAAAAGCTTTTGATCATCAATCGCAGACGTTCTCCCTGTCGTCTCATAATACTCAAGCGTCGGAGTCTCAATCATCTGATACCCCCAGCTTTTCAGCTCGGCCTCTATTTGACGTATAACTTTTCGTTTTGTTCTATATAATTCTGGAAGCGTATCCCGCATCCCAAGCGGCTTTTCAAACATAAATGTCTTTGTCATAAAATCCAATCACCTATTCGTATCGACCAAAGAAATTTTCAAAATCCTTTAGTTCGCTAATATGGTAGTAAATTAAAGTTATATGTAGTGTACTCCTTCCTTCTAGTTTCGTCAATGGAAAGGTGAGTTATAATTTGAGATTTATTTGGAAGGCAGTGGTTGGAGTCGTGCACGTTTATGGCGGTTTCGTGCATTTCTCTCCCGATTTCGTGCATTCCTAACATATGTTCGTTCATTTCACAGCCATTCTCGTGCAAATCACTACTACCAACCGGCCATTCATTCATAAAAAAAACAAGAACGGCTCATTCGAACCGTTCTTGTTTTACTCGACGTCCTGCTTCTCCCGCAGTTCACGTTCTTCTTTTGTATAAATCACACGCATTGGATTGCCGCCAACAAACGATCCAGCCGGGACATCTTTATGGACTAAGGTGCCAGCCGACACAATCGCACCGTCCCCGATTGCAACCCCAGGCAGAATGGTTGTGTTCGCCCCAATCATCACTTCGTCCCCGATAACAACGGGCCCAAGCCGATATTCTTTAATTAAATACTCGTGTGCCAGGATTGTTGTATTGTATCCAATCACTGTATTCCGGCCGACCTTTATTTTTTCGGGGAACATCACATCAAGCATCACCATAAGGGCGAATGAGGTTTTCTCGCCAATGTCCATCCGTAAAAAAACGCGGTATAGCCAATTTTTCAGGGAGAGGAACGGAGTGTATCGTGCAATCTGAATCACTATAAAATTTTTGACAACTTTCCAAAAGGGAACCGTTTTATAGACATGCCATAAGGAATTGGCCCCTTCGACAGGGAAGCGTTCGGTTTTTCTCATTATTTTTCCACACCTAGAATGGTTAATAGGTCTTTCATATTTTGGAGCATATAGTCTGGGTTAAATTGTGCTAAATATTCCTCACCTTTAATGGACCAGGCCACTCCCGCTGTCTTCGTTCCAGCGTTTTTTCCGCCTAAGATGTCATGGTGATTATCGCCGACCATGATGGTGTTCTCAGGTTTCGAATCCAGTAATGCCATTGCTTTTTCAATTGGCTCTGGATCTGGCTTTGCCTTCTCTACATCATCTAAAGCAACGATGATTGGGAAAAATGGCTCCATCTTCGTTAATTTTAAACCCTTTAATACGGTTTCTCGAATTTTTGTTGTCACAATTCCGATTTTGTACCCATGACGAATTAAAGCATCCACTGTTTCATACACACCTTCAAACTCTTTAACCAACCGATCGTGTTCGCGGTGGTTAAATTCACGGTATGTTTTAATCATTTCATCGACTTTGGCCGGATTTAAATTTTCGAACGTATCCTGCAACGTTGGCCCCATAAAAGGAAGGACGTGCTCGCGCTCGTATTGACCAGGAAAATAATTCTCCATCGTATGAAGAAACGATTGAATGATTAATTCATTAGTGTCAATTAAAGTTCCATCAAGATCAAATAATACTGTATCAATTTGTGTGCCCATACGAAGGTTCCTTTCTTTTATTCCAGTCCTTCCGTTTCCAAATAGCAGCAACCACCATCGTTAAGACGATAGCTGTACATAGTCTAATAATAAATAACGGCAGAACAGGTATACCTAAAGGTACAAAAATCAGTGTATCTTCCACAACGGCGTGACAGGCAACGAGAAAGATAAACACTAAGGTTGCATCCTTTTTGCTGACGCCATCTTCTTTGACAGCCTGAATCATGATTCCTGCCCCGTATGCTAATCCGATTGTTAGACCTGCCACTAAGGTCATCGATGTGTTTTCCTGCATGCCAAGGCCTCTTGTAATTGGGGCCATCTTTTTAGAAAAAACCTCAAGCCATTTTAAATCTTTTAAGATCTGCATAACAATCATAAGCGGAATCACGATCATAGCCAACTGTAAAATTCCTAATGCCGCTTTTTCGAATCCTGCGAAGATAATCGCTCCCCATGTGTCAGGAGCACTGCTAGTTTCAGTAGGAACAAGACCATAGCGGGCAATCTCACCACCGCCGTTCCAAAGCAAATTAACAACAATTGCACCAAGTGCCGCCAATCCAAGCCGGACAAGAAGGACAACCCAAAGCTTGACTCCGACTTTCAAGGCTACGCCAGTCTCAACAAATAAATTGTGTGAAAAAGAAAGCATAATCGCTAAAATAAAGACTTCTTTTACGGTTAATTCAATCGAAAGGATTGCCCCGATCGCAGCGTACAAATTCAGTACATTTCCAAGTACTAATGGAATCGCTGCTTCCCCGCTCAGACCAAAAATGCCCATAATCGGGGAGATCAGGTCAATCACCCACGGTAAAACCGGTGTATACTGTAAAATCGAAACAAGTAATGTAATCGGAAAAATAACTTTCCCTAAAGTCCATGCTGTCTTTAAGCCCACCATGAGCCCTTTTTTACAGGACGATATAAGCATTGCCAACATTCCTCCAAGATTTTCACTAGCTGTCTAAATATCGTTCACGTGCATACCCTTTCATTCTTCTAAATACCATAATTGCAATGCTCACCACAATTAACACAAGTGACATTACTTGCGCAATCCGCAAAAATTCAGTGAGCATCAGGCTATCCGTCCGCATTCCTTCGACAAAGAAGCGGCCAATAGAATACCAGATCAGATAGGATAAAAAGATTTCTCCTCGGCGCAGGTTAACTCTTCGCAAGCCAAGCAGTACGAAAATACCGACAAAATTCCAAAGTGATTCATACAGAAAAGTCGGATGGTGATACGCACCTTGAATATACATTTGATTTATGATCCAGTCCGGTAAAAATAAACTTTCTAAAAACTCGCGGCTCACTTCTCCGCCATATGCTTCCTGGTTCATAAAATTCCCCCAGCGGCCAATTGCTTGACCAACCAGTAAACTAGGAGCCACAATATCAGCCAGCTTCCAGAACGAGATTCCTTTTATTCTGCAAAAAATAACGGCAGTGGCAACGGCACCGATAAGTGCCCCATGAATCGCAATTCCACCTTCCCAGATTTTTACGATATCCCCTGGATTTTGTGAATAATAATCCCACTGAAAAATAACGTAGTAGATTCTTGCACATACAATACTAATTGGAACAGCCCAAAGCAGTAAATCTGCAATAACTTCGCTATCAAGTCCCCGTTTCTTCCCCTCTCGAACTGCCATAAAAAAGGCGATGGCAATCCCTAGACCAATTAAAATTCCATACCATCTTACATCTAGAGTTCCAATCGAGAACGCTATTGGGTCAATTGGTGTAATTGTACTCTCCACTTAACTTCATTCCTCTCCTATGAATGATCGTGATCACTATCCTCAATGACATCAGATAAGCGATTTGTAAATTGTTCTGCCGCATTTAGCCCCATTCGTTTTAATCTGAAGTTCATCGCTGCAACTTCAATAATAACGGCTAAATTTCGCCCTGGACGAACCGGAATTGTTAATCTTGGCAATTCGGTATCGATGATTTTTATTTTTTCTTCATCAAGTCCGAGACGGTCGTATTGCTTATTTGGATCCCAAAGCTCAAGATTCATAACAATCGTAATCCGTTTATAAGAACGTACCGCCCCAGCTCCAAACAAAGTCATCACATTAATAATGCCTAATCCCCGGATTTCCAGCAGGTGTTCAATCAGCTCTGGTGCACTTCCAACAAGCGTATTTTCATCTTCTTGTTTTATTTCAACACAGTCATCTGCAACGAGACGATGTCCCCGTTTAATAAGTTCTAGAGCCGTTTCACTTTTACCAACACCGCTTTTGCCTGTAATTAACACTCCTACTCCGTAAACATCTACCAATACACCATGCATAGCAGTGGATGGTGCAAGCATACTTTCTAAATAGTTGGTTAATCGGCTGGACAAACGAGTTGTCTTTAAATTCGATTTCATAACAGGCACAGATTCCCGGTTCGAAGCTTCAATTAGCTCCTCAGGAATCTCTAGCTCTCTCGAAACTATAATCGCTGGAGTAATGTCTGTACAAAGCCGGTCCATTCTCTCCCTTTTTTCAGATGTTGAGAGCTGACTAAAAAACGTTAATTCTGTTTTACCTAAGAGCTGAACGCGCTCTGCCGGATAATATTCAAAAAAACCTGCCATCTCCAAGCCAGGACGGCTTAGGTCACTTGTCATTATCGGGCGATTAATTCCTTCCTCACCACTGACGAGTTCAAGATCAAATTTTTCTATTAAATCTTTTGTCCGAACTTTTGCCATGTAAAATCCTCCTCCTTCTATATAATGGAGAACATTATAGTTATATCAAAAAATCGCCGCGCTTCATAACTTTTCATTTTATAGTAATGTAAAGGCGGGCATTGTCATTGATTTCATTGGAATACTAGTAATTAGCGGTCCAAAATGTTCTGCTTTATATTTTATTTCATGAATCAAAATATATATATACACTCTACATTGTAAACCATCTTGTGTCACGAATGAAATGAACACTTTCTAAATAATCTGTTAAGAATATTTGTATATACCAATCTTATTTTTTATAACCTTACTATTAATAAACGTTTATTTAACTTTATTTTAATGGGATTATAGGCTAAAGTGGTATAGACATTTAAACCTTGCTTACCTATACTAAAAGAAAAAGCGTCAGGAGATGTTCACATGTTCGGAAGTAAGGAATGGCTACTGATTAACGGGGAAATATATACCGAGGAGAAAATAATCGAAAATGGCTATATTCATATTGCAGAAGGAATCATCCAGGCAGTCGGACCTATGGAAACAGCACCCTCTCATATTGAAAATCAATTTGATGCTAATGGCCAAAAAGTAGTGCCAGGTTTTATCGATGTTCACATTCATGGAGTAGGTGGCGCCGATACGATGGATGCTTCTAATGAAGCGTATGAAACGATGGCAAGAACATTGCCGCAGGAAGGAACTACAAGCTTCCTTGCGACAACCGCTACACAAAGCATCGAAGCGATCGAGAAAGCTCTTCAAGCCATTGCCCTTTACCGAAAGTCGGAAAATAAGCCCGGAAAAGCCGAAATGGCGGGTGTCCATTTAGAAGGGCCTTTCCTCCACCCTGATAAAGCTGGAGCGCAGCATCCGTCTTTTATTCAAGAGCCGAACATGGAGCTTTTTGAAAAATGGCGTGCCCTTTCTGATGACAGCATCCGGCTTGTTACATTAGCTCCCGAACGGCCAAATGGCTATCAATTAGTAGAGTACTTAAAAAGTAATGGAATTATTGCCTCTATTGGTCATTCCAATGCTGCCTATGATGAAGTCAAACAAGCGATTGGCAAAGGATTAAGCCATGTCACTCATTTATATAATGCGATGAGACCGCTCCATCACAGAGATCCAGGTGTAGTCGGAGCCGCTCTTCTCCATCGTGAACTTACCGCTGAAATCATTGCGGACGGGATTCATGTCCATCCTAAGATGATCGAGCACGCCATACAATCTAAAGGGACCGACCGAATCGTACTGATTACAGACTCGATGCGGGCCAAATGTTTAAAAAATGGGATTTACGATTTAGGCGGACAAGAGGTTAAGGTAGAAGGCAGAAAAGCAACATTGGCTGATGGAACCTTAGCCGGAAGCGTTCTAAAAATGAAAGACGCCGTCAAACTAATTGTTGAAGATACTTCCTTTACCTTAGTGGATTCGATTCAATTCACTTCTGTAAACCCTGCAAAAGAACTGGGCCTATACGAGCGAAAAGGAAGCCTGTCGTCTGGTAAAGATGCAGATATTGTAGTACTTAATCAGAAGCTTGACGTTGTATTGACCGTATGCCGCGGAGAAATTTCGTATAACAAGGAGGGATAATCGTGAAAATCATTGCATGTAAAGACTATAAGGAAATGAGTCAAACAGCAGCCAAGGAAATCATCGCTCTTGTAAAAAAGGGAACACCTTTCACACTAGGTTTAGCAACAGGAAGTACCCCTGAAGGAGTATACCGTGAGCTGGTCGATGATTTTAATCAAGGTCAAACCTCATATTCGCATGTGACAAGTGTGAATCTGGATGAATATGTTGGCCTCTCAAAATCAGATCTGAACAGTTATCACTATTACATGCAAGCGAAACTTTTTCAATATATAGACCTTCCGAGTGATCAGCAGTTAATTCCTGATGGAACAGCACAGGATTTAGAAGCAGAATGTGAAAACTATGAACAAAACATCCTAAAGTCTGGAGGGGTTGACCTCCAAATTCTTGGAATTGGGCATAATGGTCATATTGGATTTAATGAACCAGGTACTTCTTTTACAAGCCGTACCCATGTGGTTGAATTAGCGGAAAAAACACGAAAAGCCAATGCCCGCTTCTTTCCGAGCATCGACCAAGTTCCAACAAAAGCTGTCACAATGGGAATAGCCACTATTATGGAGAGCAAGCGAATTTTATTGCTGGTGTCAGGAAAATCAAAGGCGGACACAATCGCACGTTTGCTTAATGGAACAGTTGAGGAATCATTCCCTGCTTCGATTTTAAACCTTCATGCAGATGTAACTGTGATCGCTGATGAAGAAGCCTTATCGACAATCAATGAAAACAAAATGAAAAAGTCCTATTCGATTGGTTAATCGATCAAAAAATGAGCCGGTAAAGAAGATTACCTGGCTCATTTTCTTATCTTTTCTGCAGCGGTTTGATGACTGCAGCATTAATAATTAAATTGGCAAGAGACATTAAAATCGCTACAAAGATGGCAAAGCCAAAACTGCTGATTTCAAAAGCATCTCCCATTAAAGAATCCGTAATGACAAGGGTGATGGCATTAATTACAAAAAGGAAGAAACCTAATGTAATAAAAGTAACCGGAAGTGTCAGAATCACTAAAATTGGCCGAACGATAATATTTAAGATCGACAAAACAAAGCTGGCAATAATAGAGGACGTAAAACTCTCCACAAATAGCCCTTCTGTAAAATATCCGGCTAATGCGATAAAAATAACAGCATTAATAATGATTCCAACAATCCACTTCATCTATAATGAACCCCTTTAATATACAAATTACAGATCCTTTTAAATTCTTTACCCTACTCTTCTACTTTTCAAGCGTAATTCCTTCTTTTTTCTTTCCGTCTACCGTAACAGAGCCGGTTTTGGTTTCTGCAAAAATGTAAGCCTTTGGCTCTCCGGATTTAGCCGTAAGGAAGGTGACCTGCTTTTGTAAAACTTCACTTTTTTCAGCTTGAATGTCAGCATCCAGGTTGACACTAACACTGCCGAGACTGGATTTCAGCTCACCCTGAGCTGCGATATCGTCTGGTAAAGTCAGATGAATGCTTCCTGTTCCGGCTTTTAGCCTTACAGTATTCACATCTGAGTTTTTTACATCACATGTCACACTGCCATTTAGGCACTGCATATCCACTTTATTAAATTCTCCTATTGCCGTCAACTTTCCATTAATCGACTCTGCCTCTAAAGCTTCGAGGAAGCAAGAATTTAGAGATACTGATCCGTTCGTTGACTCAGCGTCTAAATGCTTTCCGCGGATGCCGTCTACAACAATCCGGCCATTGACTGATTTTAATATCGTTTTATTGGCAAGAATTGATTCTGTCTTAATGGAACCATTCATTAGTTTTACCCAAATCGATTCATATTGCTGTTTTGGAATATAAGCAACCGTATCGACTTTTAATATTTTTGGCTGGGAAACAAAACGTAATTTTCCATCCTTAACAGAAAAGACTGAGCTCTTTAGAAAGACATTTCTTGCCTCATCCTGATCATCCACCTTATATACTTTCGCTTGACATTCCAATCTTATGTCCTTTTCATCCCAAGGAATGATCTCTAGCGAACCATAAGGGATATCAATTTCAACCTCAGAAATTTGGGCATCAGTATGTTGAAAAATATGCGATATCTCAATTCCTTTTATCCATTGCAAGTCAAAATCAATATCTTTTATTTTTTTAACGGCCTGGTCAACAAAGTCGAAAAATTTATTTTTCGTTTGCTGAAAAGATTGGCTGGAAGTATATTGTTTCTTAGCATCCTTTGTAAATTCGTCTTCGTCGTAAAAAGAATCTTTTTTCTCTAAATCTGTAAATATTTTCGCAGTTGTATGGTGATGGGATGCATGACTATGGCTTTTATTTTTTCCATTATATTCTTCTTCAAGCTTTTCAATCAGCATTATTGCTTCCTCAACCGTAATCGTCCCCTTTTCGACCATTTTTAGTATCCGTTTTCTTTCTTCTTTCATTTGATTTCCCTCCCTGTCAGTGTGTAAAACTTTAAATCTCATCAATACTGTCTATCTAAAGTATAGCAATCCGCTTCATGTTAAAGAATCAGTCGCTAGCAGGAGTCTGCTTACGTATGTAGACGTACTTTAATTGTATTTGATAAAATAATGGGCTGGCTTTGCAGAACTCGGAACTGGTTTACTGAACTGAGAACCGGATTACCTTAGTTTGGAACGGATAATCGCTCAGCCACCCAGGCAGCCAAGCTGTCTGAATTTACATCTACTCTCTATACATACGATTAAACTACAAAGAAGTTTCTCATACCCCCATATAAAAAAATAACTGCCCTAAAATTTAAGAGCAGTTATCTTTATCTTCCTTTCAAGAATAAACTTCAGATTCCTGAATTAGTTTTTTCATTCGGAGCTGATCCCGTTCTAAAATGGGTTTTAGATAGCGGCCAGTATGAGAATTTTCATTATTCACTACCTCTTCAGGCGTTCCAGTGGCAACAATAGTACCGCCTTTATCCCCGCCTTCAGGACCCAAATCAATAATGTAATCGGCTGCCTTAATAACATCGAGATTATGTTCAATAATCAGAACCGTATCTCCGTTATCCACTAGGCGCTGGAGAACCTCAAGCAAACGGGCGATGTCATGAACATGAAGTCCGGTTGTAGGCTCATCAAGGATATAAATGGATCTTCCGGTAGAACGGCGATGCAGTTCAGAAGCGAGTTTCACCCTTTGTGCTTCCCCGCCGGATAAGGTGGTAGCCGGCTGTCCTAACCGCATATACCCGAGCCCTACATCAGCAATCGTTTGAATCTTACGGTGAATTTTCGGGATATTTTCGAAGAATTCAAGCGCATCCTCTACCGTCATGTCCAACACTTCAGAAATATTTTTCCCTTTGTATTTCACGTCTAATGTTTCACGGTTATAGCGTCGTCCATGACAAACTTCACACGGAACATACACATCCGGGAGAAAGTGCATCTCGATTTTAATAATGCCATCCCCGCGGCAAGCTTCACATCTACCGCCTTTCACGTTGAAGCTAAAACGGCCTTTTTTATAGCCTCTTACTTTGGCCTCATTCGTTTGCGCAAAGACATCACGGATATCGTCGAACACACCAGTATAGGTAGCCGGATTGGAACGCGGTGTGCGTCCGATAGGAGATTGGTCAATGTCTATAACTTTATCAAGATGATCGATTCCTTTTACCTCTTTATGCTCCCCAGGTCTTACTTTGGATTGCTTATACAGTTTGGAAGCTAAAGCTTTATAAAGGATTTCGTTAATTAATGTACTTTTTCCCGAACCGGAAACACCCGTAACAACAGTGAACATTCCTAATGGAAACTTCACATTCACATTTCTAAGATTGTTTTCTTTCGCTCCAACAATTTCGATGAAGCGTCCATCTGGTTTTCTTCTCTGATCTGGAAGAGGGATAAATTTTTTCCCGGATAAATATTGACCCGTCAGCGAATTCTCATCGTTCATCACTTCTTCTGGAGTACCGGCTGAGACAATTTCTCCTCCATGCACTCCGGCTCCTGGACCAACATCAATTAAATAGTCTGCTGCGAACATCGTATCTTCATCATGTTCCACTACAATGAGAGTGTTACCGATATCTCTCATGCTTTGCAGTGTTTGAATCAATCGGTCATTGTCCCGCTGGTGAAGTCCAATCGATGGTTCATCTAAAATATATAGAACTCCAGTTAGTCTGGATCCAATTTGCGTGGCCAGACGAATCCGCTGTGCTTCTCCTCCAGACAGCGTGCCGGCAGCACGGCTTAAGGTTAAATAATCTAACCCTACATTGACCAAAAACCCTAATCTTTCTTCAATTTCTCTTAAAATAAGGTTGGCAATCTTTTTTTCCTTTTCAGTTAAGGTAAGAGTGTCAAAAAAGGAAAGAGCCTCTGTAATAGACATTTTTGTTACTTCGCTAATATGGTGGCCCTGTATCTTTACAGCAAGACTTTCTTGCTTAAGCCGGTGGCCTTTACAGGTTGGACATGGCTGTTGGGCCATATATTGCTCTAGCTGTTCACGAATATAATCAGAGGAAGTCTCTCGGAAACGTCTTTCAATATTTCCGATCACGCCCTCAAACTCAATATAATTTTCGCGAATTTGTCCAAAATCATTTTCATAGCGGAAATAAATTTTGTCTCCCTTTGCACCGTACAGAATTTTATCCATCAGATTTTTCGGAATGTCTTTAACAGGAATATCCATATCAATTCCATAATGCTGACAAACGGCAGCAAGAAGCTGAGGATAGTATTGGGAACTTGTTGGTTCCCAGGCAGCAATCGCATTTTGGTTAAGAGTCAGATTCCAGTCAGGAATCACTAACGCTTCATCAACTTCCAGTTTTGTACCGAGTCCATCGCAGTCCGGGCAGGCTCCAAATGGACTGTTAAACGAAAACATTCTCGGTTCTAGTTCTCCAATGGAGAATCCGCAATGAGGACAAGCATGATGTTCACTAAAAAGCAGCTCTTCCTGGTCCATCACATCAACTAGTACCCTACCGTCACCTAATTTAAGCGCAGCTTCTAAAGAATCAGCAAGCCGAGAAGATACGCCCTCTTTCACAACGATACGGTCGACAATGACTTCAATCGAATGTTTTTTATTCTTGTCTAATGTAATATCATCCCCGAGGTCATAGATTTCTCCATTTACCCTGACCCGGACATACCCTTGCTTCTTAATGTCTTCAAGTGTTTTTACATGGGTGCCTTTTCGTCCTGAAATAATCGGAGCCAGAATCTGCAGTTTAGTCCGCTCAGGATAGGCCATGATCCGGTCAACCATCTGCTCTATCGTTTGTGATGTAATCTCAATTCCGTGATTTGGACAAATTGGCCGGCCGACCCTTGCATAGAGCAGACGCAAATAGTCGTAAACCTCTGTTACCGTTCCAACCGTTGATCTTGGATTTCGGCTTGTTGTCTTTTGATCAATCGAAATCGCTGGTGATAAACCCTCAATCGTATCGACATCTGGTTTATCCATTTGCCCTAAAAACTGTCGGGCGTATGCAGATAAAGATTCTACATAGCGGCGCTGCCCTTCTGCATAAATCGTATCAAAAGCGAGCGAGGACTTCCCTGATCCAGAAAGTCCTGTCAGCACAACTAATTGATCCCTGGGGATCGTTACATCTATATTTTTTAAATTATGGGCTCTTGCCCCTTTGACGATAATTTGATCCTTCGCCATGAAAAGATCATCCTTCCGCTTTCAACTCTAATACTAAATCACGAAGCTCGGCTGCCCGTTCGAAATTCAATGCCTTGGCAGCTTCCTTCATTTCCTTTTCCAAGTTCTCGATTAATTTTACACGTTCTGCCTTAGACAATTTTTTCTTCGGCTCTGCTTCATTATATTGTCCTTGTTCTTCGGCTGCATGTGTTGCGCGAATGACATCGCGAATTCCTTTTTGAATCGTTTGCGGTGTAATACCATGCATATGATTATATTCTTCTTGAATCTTTCGTCTCCGCCCGGTTTCCTCAATCGCTTTTTGCATCGATTCTGTCATGTTATCAGCATACATGATGACATGACCATTTGCATTCCGGGCCGCTCTTCCGATTGTTTGAATTAAAGATCGCTCAGAGCGTAAAAATCCTTCTTTATCCGCGTCTAAGATAGCAACAAGGGATACCTCAGGAATATCTAATCCTTCTCGTAAAAGGTTAATTCCAACCAATACATCAAACACCCCAAGCCGTAAATCACGGATAATCTCAATTCTTTCTAAGGTTTTAATTTCAGAATGGAGGTAACGGACTTTAATTCCAACTTCCTTCAAATAGGTCGTTAAGTCTTCCGCCATTTTCTTCGTCAAGGTCGTAACAAGAACTCTCTCATTCTTTTGAACCCGCTCTTGGATTTCACCGATGAGGTCATCAATTTGGCCTTCAATCGGGCGAACATCGATTGTCGGATCAAGCAATCCTGTCGGACGGATGATTTGTTCAATCATGATCGGACAATGCTCTTGTTCATACGGACCAGGTGTTGCAGAAACAAAAATTGCCTGATTCACCCGTTTTTCAAACTCCTCAAACCGGAGCGGTCGGTTATCCATCGCAGACGGCAGACGGAATCCATGGTCCACTAGCACTTGTTTACGGGCCTGGTCCCCATTAAACATCCCGCGAACTTGCGGCAGTGTCACATGCGATTCATCAATTACAAGTAAAAAGTCTTCAGGAAAGTAATCTAGAAGTGTATACGGAGTAGACCCCGGTGGCCGCAGCGTCAGATGTCTTGAGTAGTTTTCTATCCCTGAACAAAAGCCCATTTCTCTCATCATTTCAAGGTCATACTTCGTTCTTTGTTCTAATCGCTGAGCTTCTAACAGTTTATTCTCCGAGCGAAGCAGCGCCAGCCGTTCCTCCAACTCTTTTTCGATATTTTCAATCGCTATTCTCATTTTCTCTTCACGTGTTACGAAGTGGGATGCAGGGAAAATCGCTACATGATCCCGCTCACCCAAAATCTCTCCAGTCAGCGCGTCGACTTCACGAATTCGTTCGATTTCATCACCGAAAAATTCAACCCGAATACAATGCTCATCTCGTGATACCGGAAAAATTTCAACTACGTCTCCGCGAACCCGAAACGTTCCGCGCCGGAAATCAATATCATTTCTCGTATACTGGATATCTACCAGCTTGTGAAGTAATTGATTTCGCTCGATTTCCATACCATTTCGAAGTGACAAAACAAGCTCACTATATTCCTCTGGAGAACCTAAACCATAGATACAAGACACACTCGCAATAATAATGACATCTTTTCGTTCAAACAAAGCAGAGGTGGCAGAGTGCCGCAGTTTATCAATCTCATCATTAATACTTGCATCTTTTTCAATAAAAGTATCAGTCTGCGGAACATAAGCTTCTGGCTGGTAGTAGTCATAGTAGCTGACAAAGTATTCAACCGCGTTATTCGGGAAAAATTCCTTGAACTCACTATATAGCTGGCCAGCTAACGTTTTATTATGGGCAATGACCAGGGTTGGTTTATTGACTTCCTTTATTACATTGGAAACAGTAAAGGTTTTTCCTGTTCCCGTTGCCCCCAGCAAAGTTTGATGAGGCTTCCCTTGCCGGATCCCTTCCACTAACTGACGAATCGCCTCCGGCTGATCCCCTTGAGGCTGATACTTGGATACAAGTTCAAACTGATCCTTCACTGACATACCTCCTATCTAAAACGCATAGACCCCTGAATCAAGAATAGACGAGCATACGTTCCTTTTACATATTTTTCATTCTACCACAAACCACCTATAAATAACCATACCAAAATCGAATATATGTTCGATTTTTTCGCTAAATTTATTGATGGAAAGAAAATGAAAAAGAGGCTCCTCCGATCGATGGAATACCTCTCTACATTTCTTCTTCCTTTGGTTTATTCTTTAATGCCTGGAGCATTCTCCGTGCATACCAAAATCCAGCCGTTAACGATAATGCATCGATCACATTCACATACCAAGTGTGCGTAAAGCCTTTATAGGCAGAAGCTGTGATGAGAGCAACCGTAACGATCAGACCCACAACAGAACTATACGTGATTCTCGAAAAAAGAACAACTAATATGGCTGGCAAAAACAGAGCGGCTATCACTTTTTCAACCATAGGGATCCCTCATAATGTGTTATTTCCAAGTATTTTAAAGCCGTCTACATGATTTTCTCCTATTATAATGGTTTTTTCTTTTAAATTAAAGTGAGAGGGAGTCCAGATGGCAAGTTTAGTTTAAGTGAAAGGATTTTGTGACTAATAGGACGTGGGTTTAACTTATAGAAATAGATTTTGACCGATAGGACGTGGGTTTGACTTATAGAAATTGATCTTGACCGATAGAACGTGGGTTTGACCCATAGAAACTCGTTTTGACCGATAGGAGAGAATTTTGACTGATAGACAACCATTATCATATACTCATAAAAAGTCAAAAAGACGAGGTACTTCCACCCCATCTTTTTGCTATTCAATATTAATCTACTATGATGTAACCAACCATCGGTGCATCTCCTTGGTGAGTGGTACAAATAAGCTTATAAACACCTTCTTTGTCAAATTGAACCGGTACTACAGTTTCCTCTCCTTTTCTCACTGTTCCTTTTATATCAGTCCCTTCTATATAAAAAGGATGTTCCATTCCATTGATTCCGTAAAGCTTCAAGTTAACCTTTTCGCCTTTTTCAATAAAAATAGTCCCCGGATCCCAGCGATAGGCTTCCATTTCCTTTCCATCAGCGGTTTTGGTTTTAAACTCAGCTGTAATGAGATGGATGTCTCTAACCTCTTCATTGGACGCCTGTAAAAAACCAAACACCGGTTCATCACCGGAACTCATAAAAAACAGGAATGACCCAATTAATGCGAGTACCAGTACCGCTAGGCCAGTTATTAAACTTTTTTTCGTTAATACTAAAAAGCGCATACCCTCATCCTCCTAGAAATGTTCTAGTACAAGCATATGCACGATAGTAGGGAATACTTGTCTATTTTTTACAAGAAATTATAAAAATAAAAATGGCGCCTTATTATTTCAGGCACCATTTTTTTGTATTACATCAATTTGAACTTGCGAAAGCAACTGATCCATTTCTTCTTTTGTGCATAAGTCCTCGGAAAAAGCAGTTGCACTCCCGCAAGCTACGGCCGTTTTAAATGCTGCCAAGACATCACCTGTCTCCAGATAAACCGCTAGAAAGCCTGCTACTGTTGAATCCCCAGCCCCTACCGAATTCTTCAGCTTGCCTATTGGGACAGCAGCAACAGCTTTCACTTCTCGATTCATAAAAACTGCCCCATGCCCGCCGAGTGTCACCAGGATGTTTTCAGGTCCTTGCTCTAATAGAGCATCACCATACTCAAGTACATCCTCAATAGTGTGGATTTTCACGTGGAGCAGATCACTCAACTCATGCTGATTCGGCTTGATTAGAAAAGGTTTATAGGGCAATAAATGCTGGAGTACTTTACCTCCTGTATCTGCTACAAAAGGGATTTCTCTATCGCGACAATAAGCTGCTGCCTTCTCATAAAAGTTTTCCGGCATGGAAGGCGGCAAACTTCCAGCTAATACTAAAACATCGTTAGGCGTAATCGTTTCTATTTGTTTTAAAAGCCGCTGTTGCTGCTCTTCCGTGATTGCCGGACCCTGCCCATTAATCTCTGTTTCCTCATCCGTTTTCAGTTTAATATTCACCCGGGTAGGCTCATTATGTTCAATAAAAGTATGTTGAATTCCCTCGTGGTCTAAAAATTCTTGAATGAATTTACCAGTAAAACCGCCTGCAAATCCAAGCGCGGTCGAAGGCATCCCAAGATTTCGCAAGACACGGGATACGTTGATTCCCTTTCCGCCTGGATAAAAGGAGGTCTTTTGCGCACGATTTAAGTCGCCCATGATCACCTCTTCAATTTCGATAACATAATCAACCGAAGGGTTTAACGTACATGTGAAAATCATTTTGTCACGACCTTTTACCTGATTTAAACTTCATTGAACCATTAAAAAATTTCAAGGTCAAGTTAATAGAGATTCTGTAAAACATCTCTTAATTTGAAACAGAGCAACAGCTAAAAAAGACCTCTTACAAGGTCTTCAGATTGTGGAACAGGGTGTTGATTTGCGCTCCAGACGCTTCGCTTTCCGCGGGCGTGCCGGGGAGCCTCCTCGGCGCTTTGGCGCCTGCGGGGTCTCCCTTGCCCCGTACTCCCGCTGGAGTCTTCGCGCCTTCCGCTCCAATCAACAGGGCGGTATCGATACAGTTCTTCAACTCAAACAATAAAAAATAAAATAAGTGGTGAATACAATGTTTAAGCCAAAAGAGGCTAGCCAAAGTGAATATGAAATTGTTTCTATTGATGATTAGTTCCAGACGACCACTGTTTAAGGCTGTTTCGATGATAGGTGGTAAGCGGTCAGCAACCTTCTTCAATTCTTCAAGCTGAGTCGGATATTTTTCAATAGCGGCAGTCAATCTTTCCGGAGTTTTTGGACAATGATGAGGAAAATATTCTGCAAATACCTCTGGGTATGTTTGGTAGTAGTCTTCTAGATGATTAAGCATCAAAGTATCATGTTTATTTATTAAATGAAAAAAAGTAGAGGTTGTATCGTTTATCACCATTTTAATTTGCTCTCGGGTTAAACATTAAACAAACCAAGTTACATAAACTCCAACAGCAACTAACGAAAGAATAATAACCACGGCATATATCACAGTTAAATTCATCGTATTTCTCTTCGTAGACTCGGTATAATTTTTATCACTCTTTCCTGCCACTAACAAGGTTAAAATTAGGGAAACTACACCAATTAAGATAACAATTAAAATAGCAAAATTCATGATAGGCTCCTCTCGATTCTCTTGATTTGTCCAACTATTTTTCTCGTTCTTGATCAAGCTTTATGACTATTTTAGCAGCTGTTTCATCAGCTAAATGAGCATAATCGTATCCTAATAAACTAGCTGTCTCCACTGCAATCTCCCGATAAAGCTTCATTGTTTGGTGCAAAGCCTGCCAGATATCATCTTCTTCATAGCGTGAGTAAACCGATTTTAGTTTTTCCAAAACTGCTGAACTCACCCATTGTTCAAAAAACCGGCTTCCATGCCAGATGTCTATATTTTGCCAATTCGCTTTTGCGGACACTTGCCATTTAATCATTTTAAGCAGCAAATGCTTCATATACTGATCACAGCAGGTCTTTCCAACTAAAATTTCTCCCCGCCGAAGTTTTTTGGCAGTCCACACTGCATGGTACCAAAAATCATGGATTTCATTTAAAAATTCACTCAGGTTAGGTTTTTGGTGTTCAGATAAAGAGAATGATTCAAATTTCATGTTTTTAAAAACGTTATCTTTATCGAGTATAACTTTATAGCCACGTGCTAATACACCTTGAATCTCTTGTGATGTAGCCATTTCCTTTAAAAAATAACTTGGAACTACAGAGAAATCAACATCCAATCCATCATCATAGAGTACTCTTCGCTCCACATTGTCACTTACTGCTGTTTTTTCTAAAAAAGTTATACATGGATTTCCCATCTGAGCTAACCAATTCGTTTGAAATAATAAGGCTTCCGGCTGATCAGCAATAATAACTACATCCAGATCAGACCAACGATCTGCCGGTTTATCCTTTCTGGCCCTAGAACCCAAAATCAATGCCGCTCTTATATTATCATTTTCTTTCGCCCAAGAAACGAATTTTTCCGTCAATATTTCATACTTTTTATGAACATTCATCGTGAATCCCCCAAAACCTTTTGTCTCCTTATCCCCTAAGTTTCTCATATATCTTTAACGCATCGTGTAAGAACTGTCTATCATATCCCGTCTTTTGAAAAATTCGATCCACCCACTCATCAATAGTATCTAGTGGAGAATCAGGAAAAAGTCCTTCAGTGGTACTTAAAAAACTTTCCCAATTGTAAAATTCCCAATGCGCTATTTCGTTTTTGTATGGAAGTCTACATTCTAATAGCGGCTTTCGATATATGTTGTTTTGTGACCTCTCGGCCGCTGCCATTAGCACATCAAACGGAATTGGATCCAGATTGTAGGTTTGCCTGGAAACCTTTCCATTGGGCCGATGATATAAAACTTCAATCCCCTGCTCCACAGTTTTGATCTGTACTTTTGCTCCTGGAAAGAATCCGCTTAGAACCTCTTCCGAAAAATCCTCGCTCTTCGAATCTATTAGAATCGGAGTCAGCCATTGATCACCCAAATCGCATAAAAACCGATTTCCCTTTTCATTAACAGCTACCACGGCAACATGGGCACCGTCATTATCGATGTCATGACCAACCGGATAAGCATCCACACCGTCTTTTTTGAATTCATCCAACAGCCAAATAGCGAGATCAAAGCAATTTCCAGTCACACCAAGCTTGCTTCGATGCTCCCTCATTAATTCCACACTGCGCTGCTTTTTTCCATCTGTTTGATGGTAGTACCATGCCTTCGTTAACGTATCCATCGGAAAATCATCGAATTTTTTCCATGTTGATAAAATATCGGGGGTTGGCAGCATATGAACTCCTCCTAAAGCTGAACCTATTTTCCTAAATTATACAAAAAGTGCCCGTTCATCACGAGCACTTTCCTGTAAATTAAGTTATTTAGTTACTACTATTGCCTGTTCAGGTACGCTACTTTCTAATCCGCTTTTATCTGTAATTAACTTCACTCCATATATTCCAATCACAACGTACAAGTACGCAGGGAAATTATAGAATCCCACCATTGGTGAAATGAGAAAGATTGGAAGGAGTAAAAGCATCATGATCGCAAGCCATACGGGAAAAACTTTTGCTTTCCAGAAACTAATCGCCGACAAGATAGGACCAATCATACTTAATAAGATCACAGGGAACATAAAACCGAAAGGATCTTGATCGTAAATCGTAGTGACTGCCGTATAAATTTCTTCTTCTGTACTAACGTCTGCCAAAACAAACGGATAAGCGATCAAACGAATTACAGGCTGGATCAGGTCTGCATAAATCAGTCCGATACCTATGGCTGGATAACCAATCCACCCCCACGTAGGCAGTCGCTCACTTTGACGCACAAATATTCCGACTAATCCTAAGATAACGATTGGTACCCCGATTACAAGAAGCGTATCTGATAGCATAGACTGCGAAATAAATGCCTCAATCCCATCCCCGGATGTGGGCGGCTGCGGTTTTAGCAGATGTCCAGTTGCTGCAAGCAAAGCCCCTATAATCAAAATAATCCCAGTGAAACGAAAAAACTTTTGTGAAATTTGCATATGGCTAACCCCTTTACTTGACATTTTTCTATACAAAAATATCATCCAGGTTTTCCCATTGTCATGGGAGTCGTTACCCGTATGAGTCGGGAACTTTTTGGGGCTTCTTCGGGAATCAGTATTCCTTTCTTCCCATTCCTTCGTTTTTTGCTTGCGTAATTGCTTCGGTGCGATCTGCAACGTGAAGCTTGCTGTAAATATTAGAAATATGATTTCGCACCGTTTTTAACGTAATTCCTAAAATCCTTGAAATCTCAGCATTGTCTTTTCCTTCAACGATGAGTTCTAGAATATCTCTTTCCCGCTCCGTTAACTGAGGAAAAATAAGGGGAGTGGCTGGCTGAAATCCTTTAAAAAATTGAAGCAGTCTTCCAGCAATTGCTGGGCTAAAGATGGACTCGCCATTAGCAACTGCCTGGATCGCACGGATCGTTTCAGTTCGATTAGCCCCCTTTAATAAATAGCCTCTTGCACCTGCTTTTAGGGCTGCAAACACAGAATCGTCATCGTCAAACATCGTTAAAATCAATACGCCAATCGCAGGAAATTGATTCGTAATAAGACGGGTTGCTTCGATTCCATTTTTTTTAGGAAGATTTAAGTCCATTAAAATCACATCAGGTCTTAACATAAGAGCCAAATCTATTGCTTCTTCACCGTTGGCTGCTTCGCCAATGAGCTCAGCATCTTCTGTTGATTGAAGAAGGGTCGCGATTCCTTCACGAAACAAAGGATGATCATCTACTACCAAAACCTTAATCATATTCGATTTCCTTTCTATCTTATATAGGCAGCTCTGCGAGAATCTCTGTTCCGCCAGCAGTCGGTGAATAAACGGAAAAACTCCCCCCTAGCTCTTCTGCCCTCTCCTTCATCGACTTAATTCCAATTCCAAATAGGAGACTATGAGAAAGCCCAAGTCCATCATCTATAACAGAAAGTAGAAGCTTTTCATTAAGAGTGATATCGATAATGCACTTTTTTGCACCAGAATGACGGACCACATTTGTAATAGCTTCCTGTACGATCCGATATACGGCTACTTCTACTGCTGCTGGAAGAGGGGGAAATGATTCCGGCCCCTTTACGATAAAGTGAATCGGACCCATTTTATAATGGGAAGTCAATTCTCGGATCGCAGATAAGAGTCCAAGTTCATCTAAGGTGGATGGTCTTAAAGAATAAACCAGTCTTCTAATATCTTGAATCAATTGTTTTATTTGTGAATCCATTTCTATTAATAGTTTCTGTGATTTGAATGGTTCTTTGTTCATAATCGTTTGGGCTACATCGATTTTTATCGCCAGACTTGCTAGACTTGGTCCTAGCCCATCGTGTAAATCTCTGCGCAGCCGGCGCCGTTCTTCTTCACGTGCATTCACAAGTTTTTCTCTGGACCATTGTAAATCCTTATAAAGAAGAATGGAGTGGGCAACGATCCCGACTTGACGTGCCATGTCATGAAGCACTTTTAAATCAGCCTGACTAAAGGGTTCAGCAGAGGAACGATGAGAAAGCAGCAATGTCCCCAGTTGCTGTCCTTGATAAAGCAAGGGAATCTCGACTCCGACTTCCCGCGCTTCTCCAAATGAAGCAACAATCTGGTCAGATCCTCTTTCATTTAATTGAACCGCTGCATAAGGAATTTTTAAGGCTTGTGATAATGTTTTTACAACGAGCGGAAGAACGTGATCTGTACTTCTTGATACTTCCAGAATTGAGTTTAATTGATTTAAAATCTTATAGGGATTGTCTCTGTCTCCGAATATAAGCCGATTTACAATAGATTGAAGCCGTTCTTTTAATGGCTGAAAACAGACGGCAATGATCCCGGCCGTAATAATAGAGGCAAGAAGATTATCTTCAGACTGAAAAAAACGGCTTAATAAACCAACCATCAAGACATAAAACAAAATTACAAATAAACTGAGGGCTCCATAAAGAATGGTTCGATGAATAACTATATTAATATCCCAAAGTTTATATTTAAAAATAGCAAACCCTATAGAGATTGGAATTAAGATTGAACTCGCTGTATAAAACAACTCCGTTGCAAATTTTAAGGTAACACCCAGCTGGCCGATAAAGTTTAAAGATAATAAGGCTATAAAATACATGGCTATACTGTATAGATACCATTTCATTTGCTGGCGCTGAATTTGATCTGATTTTTTTACATAACGGTAGGTTTGAGAGAAAACAAGAATGAGATGAAGGGTAACCCAGGTAACAATACTGGTCCAGATTGGCCACGTCTCTAAATCTATGAAGCTCCCAGGAAGATAAACCGTACCGGCACCTACGACTATCCATAAAAGCGCCGCTAACAGAGACCAGCTTGGAACAAATTTCCCGTCGGGCAGAACGAGGAATAAAACCAAATAGGTTCCGCCAAAAATGCTGATGATATGATAAAAAAACGTCCACTCTGGGAATTGTTCTGGAAAAGAAAACGAAATTCCAGCACCTAAGGAAATAAACACCATGGCGACGTACAGATTAAATACCATGCTTTCTTTTCGAAAAAGAAGCAATCCTGAAATAACATAAAATACAAGTGCCTCGATTAAGTCCAACGCAATTTTAAATCCGGTATACGCTTTAAGAGAAAGTCCCATTTCCTCTAATTGAATGACTTCCTTAACAGTGAGTTGACTCGTTTCCAAACAGCCATTATTCGGGGAATCACAAACGGTTTGGTAAGAGTCTAACCGAATCGGGAAATCTAAGAAAAACAGATATAAAGTTAGTAAAGCCATCACGAGCCAAATTAACCTAGACACCCATAGTTTTGAATCATATATACGTACCCTCATCCGATTCTCCTAAAGTCAATTTGTTAACGTTACATTTTATGCAAAATCATCCTATTACTTCTTCTAATTGAGTTCTATTTATTACCGGAAAATTCCTTTATTCCGATGGCAGTCAAAAAAAAACACTATTTCATTTATCGAGTTTTCATCTATAATTAGGAATAAAAATTTATCACTTGTTACGAATCGGATAATCGTAATAATACAGGGGGAATCCGCATGCTTCATATTAGAGAGGCTGTTTTAGATGATTTACCGGCTATGCTGGAGATCTACAATGAGGCGGTTCGTACGCTTACGGCTACCTTCGACTTAGAGGAACAAACACTGGCAGAAAGGAAGCAATGGTTTGAGAAGTTTGGGGAAAGGTATCCGCTTATTGCCGCAGAATATAACGGAGAAGTTGTGGGGTACAGCAGCTTAAGTAAATTCAGGGAAAAACCTGCTTACTCCCAATCAACTGAACTGTCCATATACATATCTTCTAAACATCGGGGTCTTGGGATTGGGAGCGCGCTTATGACCGAAATCCTTCAGCATGCCAAAGAGCTGGGCTATCATACTGTGATCGCTGGCATAACGGCAGGAAATGAAGGCAGTGTCAAACTACACGAAAAATTCGGGTTTGAATATATGGGACGCTTTAAAGAAGTCGGGTTTAAATTCGGTGCGTGGCAGGATGTCCTCAACTATCAGTACATGATTACTGAATCAAAATAAAATTAACAGGGGGCTGTCTAAAAAGTCAGGTAACTCTAACTTTCTAGACAGCCCCTTTACATTTTCCATTGTAATATATGGGTGTGTTAAACTTCGATGTTGATTTCCGCTCCAGGCACTTCGCTTTCCGCGGGCGGTACGGGGAGCCTCCTCACTATTTTGCTATTCAATGATCGTTACTTTCACCTGTTTTCTGCCCCATTGGACTGCTTCTTCATAGTCCGGGATAAACACATCAATCTTGTTTCCTTTGATTGCTCCGCCAGTATCTGCGGCAGTTGCATATCCGTATCCTTCCACATAGACTTTTGAACCTAGCGGGATTACAGACGGATCAACTGAGATTACTTTTGCATCTGGATTTTCTTTTAAATTGATACCAGTTGCTGTAATTCCTGAACAGCCTTCACATGACGCCGTATAAGCAGTGGCCACTACGATTATTTCTTTCCCTTCTGGTTCTTCATTGGTTTGCTGAGAGGTTGTATCTTGCTTACTTGCAGCCGTTTGTTTTAATGAGACAGTTTCTGTATTTGTATTTTCCTTTGCTGAATTCTCTGTTTTTACACTTTCTGCCTCTATTTTAGTATTATTTTGTACATCCGTAAAAATCGTTAAATTTAATCCAGGGTGGATTAAATCACAAGTCAGGTTGTTCCACTCCATTAATTGATCTACAGTTATCCCATGTTCCTGTGAAATCCCCCATAGAGTGTCACCTTTTTCTACAACGTAGTTTGTAGAAGGTGAGATTTCAAGAACGTCATTTGGATAAATCAGATGACTAGTTAAATTATTTAATTTTTTGATAGATTCGACGGAAACCCCGTATGCTTTAGAAAAATCCCAAAGCGTGTCCCCTTTATGTACGACTACTTGTTCTGCCTGAGCAGGTGCAGCGGCTGTTGCAAGGATCGCCGCAGATGCAATAAAAGATAAAACTCTTTTTTTCATTTTGTTCCTCCTCTAGCCGTTTTTTATGTGGACTATCTTATCAAAGTTTTCTTACAGAAAAAGAACGGAAAGGTATTAAATAGATGACTATAATAACAGATTCATAACAATATGACAGAGAGGGGGTTTTTTAGGCCATATTTCACATAAACGAACGGAAAACCCTAAAGCTTGTACATAATCGAAAACAAAATGTAATCGTTTGGGATGAATTAACAGCCAGCTAAAATGAATAGTGAAGCGTTTCAAAACCAGGGCTGTCCGATAAGTCTTGGGGGACGATCTTGTATTAGACGAGGAGGCTCCCCGTACCGCCCGCGGAAAGCGTAGCACCTGGAGCGGAAATCAACATTCTCGTTCAACACAAAATTTTTTTAAAAAAATGAAAAAAAAAAGGGCTCCTAAAAAGTCATTTTCTCACTTTTTAAACAGCCCCTTCTTGTCTGCTATTGTTTAACCCAATATTGCGTACATTCCTTATTTCGATCCATAAATCCATATTCGATAAAGTAACGTCGAATGGTTGCAAAATCCGGATGAGCAGTCTTAATCACTTCATTGACTTCCCGCTCGGTATACTTTTTATTGACATCAAAACGTTTCAAAATTTGCTGCAATACAATAATCTTTCTCTTTTCTTTACTTGGGAAAGTATCCAGCGGTCCATCCGGCCCCTGTTTAAAATAGGTTGCTAACACCTTTTCTTTTTCTTCCTTCGTAATCGCATAACGGTCATCCACCATTTTCGCCCCCTTATGGAAAGTTATAAACTCTTGTGCACTTTCGTCTTTTTCTGTTTTTAAAAGTCCCATTAAAGCTAGGAACACCTTCGCTTGTTTCTCTTTTTCCTTTAGCTTAAACCGATGATTTCTTATCGTTGATGTGCTGCCGCCTTTGAGTAGACGAACAATTTCTTTATCAGATAACCCCTGTTTAAAATACACAAGCAGCTCTTTTTGATGATCAGAAAGACCGGTATATTTTTTTCCCATTTTCACTAGATAATCAAACATAGAGTGATGGACATCCTTTATATGCTGTTCTATTGCCTTTCTTGCTTCGAAAAATAACTCTCCCACTGGATAAATAATCCCGTCTTCAAAACCTTTATTGCAAATCAGGCAAACATATTCACCTGTATCCTGCTTAAAAATGTATCCTTGAGCCAGTTCCTCAACCGATGCGCTCCAAAACAATTCCTCACCATTCATTTAGTAAACGTAGCCTCATTTCATTTATGTTTATGTAAACATAATATAAAATTGTCTATTTATATGTCAACATTATTATTTTCTGTCCAAAAAAATAAGGACATTACCTATAATCAGTAATGTCCTTAAACTTATGAAGCAGTAACACACTCTGTTTGCACCTAGCATCGATTAAAATGCATTCATTCTTATCAGTTCGTAGCACCTTGCTTAATTTTCAATCTCTGTTCTTGCGATATAGGCCGTTTTATAAAAACTGATACAATCCATGCTGTGACTACTAATCCGAATCCAAACAAAAATGCTGTTTTCATTCCAGCAATCATCGCGAGAATCTTTAATTCAGCTGCATTTTCCATCATCAAATGATTTTCAATAAAACGAGTAGAACGATTGGTCATGATTGATACGAGCAACGCTGTCCCGACTGCTCCAGCAACCTGCTGAAGCGTACTGATAATCGCAGTACCGTGCGGATATAACGCAGGTGGCAGTTCGTTCAAAGCATTGGTCATAACCGGCATCATAACCATCGAAATCCCTAACATTAATAGTGTATTGAAAATCATAATCGTGCTGTAAGGGGTTGACAATGTGATAAAGGCAAATTGCCACAGAGTAATGGCGACCAGACCTAATCCAATAAGTGCAAGCCACTTAGCACCAAATTTATCAAATAATCGGCCTGTAATGGGGGACATAATCCCCATGACAATACCTCCTGGCAACATGACCAATCCTGCTTCTAACGGACTGTATCCCAACGCATTTTGGAGAAAAATGGGCAGCAGCATCATCGCAGAAAACATCGCCATCATGACAATCATCATAATCAGCGTCGATAATCTAAAAATGCGGTATTTAAATGTCCTTAAATCAAGCAGCGGTTGTGAAATCGTCAATTGCCTCCAAGTAAACAGAATCAAAGAAACAACTCCGATTGCAATTGGAAAGAGGACTTCATTGCTTGACCAGCCTCCATTTCCTTCACCAGAACTGCTGAATCCGTACACTATTCCACCGAAACCTAAGGTTGAAAGTAAAAGTGATAACGGATCAATCTTCGGATTAGTCGTCTCCGTTACGTTTTTGAGCTTCATATATGAAAATATAATAACAATCAATGCGATTGGCAGAACGCCATAAAAGAGAACTCGCCAACTGAAATGTTCAACAATGACCCCTGATAAAGTAGGTCCAATCGCTGGAGCAAATGTAATAACAATTCCAATTGTCCCCATTGCCGAACCTCTTTTTTCAATAGGAACGATGGAGAACACCACATTTGTTAATAAAGGAAAGAGCAGCCCAGTACCCGCTGCTTGAAACAGCCTTCCGATTATAAGCCATTCGATCCCTGGTGCGATAGCTGCTACAAATGTCCCAATTGTAAATAAACCCATAGCTCCAAGGAACAAGCTTCTTGTCGTAAACCTCTGAATTAAATAAGCCGTTACTGGAATAAGTACACCAATAACAAGAAGGTATCCGGTAGTCAACCATTGTGCGGTTCCTGGAAAGATTCCGAAATCATCCATGATTTTTGTCAATGCTACGTTTAAGAGTGTCTCATTCAAAATCGCTACAAACACACCGAGAATCATAATCATGACCAACAAAAAGTTGTCTCTGCTCCCGAATGTCCCCTCATTTCCTCTTGACATCATAAATTCTCCTTTTGCTAGCAATTAAATTTTGTTTTTTATCAATGTTTTTTGCCACACCTTACTATCTTATCACGTCACATTACATTTCATTTCTTTTCAATTGCTAAATTAACGAACGCGATTAAGAAATTTATTCATCAACAAAGGAAGGGAAATCAGAATCGGAGGATCATCCATACGAGGAGCGTGAAGCGTGACTGTTCGATGCAATACAGAAGTATGGGCAGGAACGAAGATCGGCTCCTTCAATCGGGTACGCAAAGTGTTATAAGGAAGCATGATATCCGTTGGCTGCATCCCCCACGAGACCGATGTAGCCATTAGATAATAAGTGCCTGGTTTGACGTTTGTAAAACAAAAATTCCCTAAAGAAGGAAGCAATGTTCCATAAATAGGAGGGCCTTCAGGAATGGGTTTGGCGAATAATCCGATCAAAATAAACCCCTCAAAAGGAATCTCTGATTGGACCGTCCCTTCTATTTTATTATGTTGGATTGCAGCAGGATCTAACGTGCTCCAATTGCTAATACTTTTTAATGATTGAAAGTGGTCCTCCGCCTGTATGATTGAATTCCGAAACTGAGATGGGGTCATCCCTACCCTTTCCGTAAAACGGGTTGTAAAAGTTCCGAGACTCTGTTGACCAATCTCTAGCCCAATATCTCTTATACTCAAATCAGTTCGTAATAACAATTCCTTTGCTTTTTGCAGCCGGAGGGAAGAAACATAATATAGCGGTGAAAGTCCAATTCTTTCTTTAAAAATGCGTGTAAAATGGTAAGGACTATATGCTACATGACTTGCCAACTGGGAAAGCGAAAGGGGCTCATAGATATTTTGTTGAATATAAGTGATAGCCTCGTCTATTTCTGAATATCGGTTAGTCATGATTTCTCCCCTTCCATAAAACTGATCTTATTAGCCTTATCATAATTGCTAACTCAAGTACCAAACCCTCACCGCCTAAATCTGGTGATTAAAGACACTCATTATAATTTAATTATATCAGAACAAATGTTCGTATGCAAACAATGGATTTTAACTATTATAGATCATAAAAAATCATTTTCTCTTGGTCGTTCAAGATAGCAATCGAGAAGAAAGCAAATTCATTATTAAAATACTATAATTCAAATAAATAATAAAATTTATGAAGCCTTGCAACAAGACGGAAAGGTAAACGGTCCTTTGGAGAAAACCTCCTTCACCCCTGCTCAGGCTAATATAACGGACAAATTCGGTGTAACCTTCACAATTGTGACTGAAATTCATAACTAAATAGAAATGGAGTGCTAGCATTTATTACTACACTCCATTTCTACTTTTGCTGGTTCCCCTTATAATATTTCAGCAAGAGATACGTTATTTATCAGTTTTCACAGGAAAATGTCCACTTTTAAAATAACGGAACAGGTATCAGCTAACGCCACGTTTCCCTCTCTTAACTATAACAAAGCCTTATAAATAAACCGTTTTTTTACTTTCACTAGAGTGATAAGCTGCCAGGGCCACTTCTAATGCTTTTAAACCATCCTTCCCAGTTATCGAAGGCGGTCTTTTTTGTTCAATACATTCGATAAAGTCGCGAATCAATCCGAAATCCATATCATTTCCGTAAAAAACATTAGAAAGGGACTTGGATCCACTCGAAAATTTACGAAAATGTTCCTTAAAGGCGTCCACTCTTACGGTTTGCTTCGTACCGATGACTTCAATCTTTACATCACCCCATGTCGGGTATTCCGCAAATCGAGACCAGCTTGCATCATGAGAAGCAATGACCCCATTTTCAAACTCAAGTGTAAGAATCCCTGCATCATCAATGTCGACATTGTGAAAAAAGGAATCGACCAGTGCATAAACAGCCTTTACTTCTTTCCCTAAATACCAGCGCATAATGTCGACCATATGAACGGTATGGTCTAACACCGCTCCTCCGCCAGATGACTCCGAATCAATAAACCAGCTCCCGGGATTTTGACCGCGGTTTGTAGTCCGAAAGGCTATAATATCTCCAAGTTCCCCGCTATCCACGATTTGCTTCAACTTTTGGATTGGGTTGCTAAAACGTACAGGGAATGCAATCTCCAATACAACCCCATTTTCCTCACACACCTTGATCATTTCTTCCGCGTCTTCAATCGTGGTGGCGATCGGTTTCTCACAAAGGATATGTTTTTTTGCATGGGCTGCATTTAGGACCATTTCCTTATGCCGGGCGTTTTCGCTGCACACAATCACGGCATCCATTTCTTTTTCAAGAAATATTTGTTGGTCGCTAAAATGACTCGTATTAAAGGCAGCAGCTGCATCTTTTCCTCTTTTTACATCATCATCAAAGATACAGGTTAATTCTACTTCTGGGAGCTGTGCCAATGCATGGGCATAACTGTATGCATGCATATGGGCAAAACTCATGATTCCAATCTTCATGATTCCGTACCTCCTTTAACAAGGGCATGAAACCTTTCCATCTTTGCTAAAAATTCAGGACTAAGCTTATGTGACTGTTCGATGATGGAATCTATCGTATAGTTGAGCGGAAATGAGGAATAAGCGTTTGGCACAAACGGATTCATCTCTTCACTATCAAACTCGAGGATAGTTTTAATCCCGCTCCACTCCCACTCGATCCGTTCCCCTTCGGCAAAGGTATATTCAAGATGAGCCATTGTTCCTTTGCTGAATTTAATAGTGAGAATGACATGGGATGGAGCAGCCTGTTGATCAGACTGAACAACTTTTACCCGTTCAGGGTCTCCGAATACAGCAGATAAAACATATAAATCTTCAGCCATTATTAAAGCATGATAATCATTTTTTATAAGCCTTCTAAATCGGAGTACTCCCTTTGTCTGCTCCCCGATTTCCTCAGCCATTTTCTTAAAAAATGGATAATTTTCGAGGTCAAAATAAACGGATAAATGATCCAACCCTATATGCTCCTGTTTTACATCTCCGCAAGGAATATATAGATGATATTCCCCAGTAAGATAGGAATCTAGCTGATCACTGGGCCAAACAACATAGGTGGCATTCTGATCTGTGAGTTGTTCGGGAGAATCTGCTAACACTGTCTTTCGAATACCTGTTTGATAGTCCAGCCGGTCCTTCCGGGCGAACACGACATCCATAAAAAGCTTACCCCCTGCCTAATAAATTTTTTAAACGCTGCACTGCTTCCTTGTTTGCTTCTTTCGCATCGTCAAAACCTTCATACTCGATCGATAGCCAGCCATTATATTGATCAGCCTTCAAACCGTTTACTATATAGGCGAGATCAACCTCGCCATCACCTGGCACAACACCGATTACCTCTACACCTTGCGTCGAACGGAATCCTTTTACCGGATTATTAGGTTCTTTTTTACGGAAGTCTTTAAAATGCACATGGATAATCTCGTCTTTTAAATAGTTAAAAGCCTCGGTTGGACCTTCATGAACTAAGAGAAAATTACCAGTGTCAAAGGTTGATTTGACATAAGGGCTGTCAACCATTTCAATGATTTCTTTTACTTGCTTGCTTTTCCCGGCGAGCAATCCATGGTTTTCGATCGCTAAATAAATTTCCTCAGCTTCAGCAACTTTTGCACATTCTCTCAACCCGTCAACAATCCAGCCCTGTCCATCTTCATAAGTTAAATCGCCATGCAAATCCCCGCAGAATACACGCACTATATGAGTGCCTAATTGTTTGGCGGTATAAATTCCATCTATCACTTTGGCAATTTCTGCGACCCTTTCCTCTTTAGACTCCTTCACAAAATTATTCGTGACATCATAAGCCGAAACTTGAAGATTGTAATTGGCTAACACCTCTAAAACTTCCTTTATTTCCTCGTCCTTGCTGCCCCGGCTTTTCCAATAAAAATCCAGGAGTTCCACCCCGTCCAGGTCAATGCTTTTGGCATATTGGATAAAATCAACTGTTGACCATCCCTCTTTTTGGATGGCTGAATTAAGACTATACATACTTATACTGATTTTCATCGTATTCCTCCTTTAATTTGCCGTTTGATAAATTGGAGTTTCTTTTCATCATGGAAGGAATTCAGTTCATGGATGAATTGCGGGTACACTTCGATTTTCTTATCACCAGCTCCTAAGTGGTTATAGGCTGCAAAAATAGTAGAAGGAGGGGTAACGGCGTCCTCTAATCCGATTGCCATTAACGTCGGACAATGAATCGACCCGCAAAAATGCATACTATCGATATACCCCAATGTCTTAAATACGTCCTTAAAGGTATCGTATTGGGGATCATTCCATTTAAAGTAATTTACAATTTCCATATAGGGGCCAGACAGAGCCACTTCAAACGCCCGTTCAAAATGAGCAAGAAAGGGCCAATCGGAAATGCAAAAATCGACTGCCCCGTCTAACCCTGCAGCACTAAGAGCAAGACCCCCGCCTTGAGAAGAGCCCATCACGCCTAACTTGCTTGGTTGAATGGGCGCTCCATCTGACCTGATCCACCTTAACTGGTAAAGAATGTCCCGATATACATTGGTATAGTAATAGGTTTCTGGATTCTCAATTCCGCGAAGCATCCAGCCTGGAATCCGGCTCCCTTTTTGATAAGTTCCATAATCCGGTGAGCGTCCTTGCCCCCGAACATCAAAAGCGATAATAGAAACGCCTAATGTCACCCATTTCAAAAAATCAATCGCTAAGCCGCAGCTTCCGGTATATCCATGAAAATGAAGAATCACAGGACCTTCTTTAATCTGTTTCGGTTTGACTAATAACCCTGTTAATGGCGTGTGATCCCAGCTTTCCAGCCACAGATCGGCTACCTCTATTTCGGGAGTCGGATAGTCTCGCCAATCGACGCTTACGCAGGGTATTTCGAGTTTTTCGATTCTGCCTTTTTGTTCATTCCAGAACGTTTCAAAGTCAGCTGGTTTGTTGCTTAACTCAGGTTTATACTTCCATAAAGCTTCGAGTGAAAAATCGCCGACCTGTCTGCCCATGCTCCTTCACCACACTCTATTTAAGAATAAAAATCACCTGGCCATTCCAGTTCAAAACCATCTTTACGCAATATGCTCTGGAAGTCTTTCAGTAAAGCTTTGTCTTCCCGAACAGCCTTTGGATTGGTTTGATTTTTAATGCAAAACGCAGCTAAAGCGCCACACGCTTCGCCAATATTCCATTCAGTCGGATGCAGCCGATAGCAGCCATTGGTAATATGAGTTGTGCCGATGTTTTTACACCCGGCTAATACATTGTCGACATCTTTCGGAATCAATGCCCCGAGCGGAATATGGTAGGGTAAAGCTTTAACATCGACATAGGTGCGCCCGGTCATGCTCGGATGAAGATCAATACTATACGACCCGATTCCAACTCTGTCCTCGTACAATGTCCCTGTTTTTCCCTGATTGAAGTCTGGCGAAACATCCTGTTCGACTACGGTATATTCTGCTTTAATTCGTCTTGATTCGCGGATATATGGAGCTTTCGCTAAGCCATCTTCGGTTTCAAATATATCAGTCCTCAAGCTTAAACCTGGGTAGCCTTTTTTGCCATCGGACCTCGGCGCTTCTGTCTGCAGCCAGTAAAGCAGAGAGAGGCTTAGCTGTTTCGCCTGGTAAATGTTCTTTTTCTTTTCGTTTTTCGATACCTCATAGATATTGCCTAAAAAATAATCGTTTTGCGGCCAGTTCATTAAGGTGATGTCTCCTGCTTGGATGGGGGATTTAAATTGTTTCTGATCATAGATGCGGCGGTATTCCCATAAAGAAAATCCAGATTCCTTAGGGAATAATGTATATTCCCGTTTTTCTAAAGTAATCGGATGTGGTGCATAAAAGCTAAGTAATGGAGCTGGCCAAATTGGCGGGTGGAAGCTTTTCCAGAAGTTATACATTGCGGGTTTCAGAATCACATGATTCTCATTTTCGCGATACTCCATTGCCAACACAAAGGTAAACGCCTGGATATCGTTTGAGTCAGCGGAATCTAAAGCATGAGGTTCACCCGTATCTGCTTTTGCTTCTGCTCCTGTTACATATTGCATCCCCGCTAACGGCAAAAACTCCCCTGTTTCAGTGGCGTCGATGAAGTAGGAAGCAATAAGCGGCCGGTCGCTGTTATCAAAATAGAGTTCTTGTACAGACCTGCCTCTTCTCTTAACCCCAGTAAGCTTGGTATTCCGTTTCAAAATCAATTGATTGGTTAACCGATAGGGCATTAGCATTTCCTGTAAAACATGGAGCGATACACGCGGGTCATGGCAGATTTTACTGACCCATCCGTTTCCCGGATTAAGCAGCTGATTCGGTTTTTCATAGGACATCATCCGCTCATACGTTTCTCTGACTCTATTGCGATAGTCACGATATCTGCGGGTGCAGCCAAATTCCTCAATCCAAGGGTGTTCATCGGGAGGAACGCCCTGTGCTGTAACCTGGCCCCCAATCCAGTCTGTTTCCTCTGTTAAAATCACGCGCAAGCCATGGTTACAGGCTGATAAGGCAGCGGCAATTCCGCCAAGACCGCCGCCTATGATGATGAGATCTGCATCCAAGCTATGCATTAAAGATAGACTTCCTTTCCTTTTTCCGCAGATTCATAGACTGCCTGAAGCATTTTCATGACTTCGACTCCATCAGCAACTGGAGCAAGCGGTTCCTTTCCCTCCAGACAGCATTCTACAAAGTGATGAATCTCATTATGAAAGGCTTTATTAAAGTCAAAGGCTAGACTATCAATTTGCGGCGTCACGTTTAAAATCGTATTATATTTTTCTGTTACGAGAGCCAGTTCAGGTTCGATTTCCGCTCCGCCTTTATCGCCATAAAGCTTGACGAAGAGCTCATCCTTCTTCGCCTGCAGGGTAAAACTGACATCGACCATCAGAGAAGCTCCATTTTCAAAGCGGATTAACGCATTGGTTAAATCCTCTACATCATTTAAATCGGGGTTATAGTCTGCCGCTTTATAGAAAGACAGATTTTGAATATTTTTTCTGTTCCCTAATTTTTTATAGGTATTGCCGCTTACGGAAACAGGACGCGGTTTTCCCATTAAATACCAGCAAATATCAATCATATGAACGCCTAAATCGATTAACGGTCCCCCGCCTGATTTTGAGCGGTCACTGAACCACCCGCCTGGATTTCCTAACCTCCTGAGACAAGAAGCTTTCGCATAATAGATTTCTCCGAGGTCTCCCTGGTCAATAAATGTTTTTAATAGCTGTGCATTGTCACCGTGGCGGCGGACAAACCCCACCTGCAGGATTTTTCCGGACCGTTTAACCGCCTCCTGGACAGCAAATGCCTCGTCTACATTCACACATAATGGCTTTTCGACCAATACATGCTTCCCCGCATCCAGGGCTGCGATTGCTATTTCAGCATGGGAATGATTCCAAGTACATATACTGACAGCTTCAATCTCATCATTTTTTAATAATTCACGGTAGTCACTGTACAGCTGACTAACCCCGTATTGCTTTCCTTTTTCAAACAGACGGCTTTCATTACTATCACAAAAAGCCACTAACTCTGCCTGTTGATTCGCCAGATAAGGTTCAATGTGATACTGTGAAATCGAGCCTACCCCAATTACCCCTACTTTTAACATGAGATTTCCCCCTTTCGCTAATTAAAGAACACTTCTCTTTGCTTTTCCGAAGATTCATAGATTCCATTCAGCATTTTTAATACTTCGAAGCCATCTTCACCAGTTATCAAAGGCTTCGCTTTCCATTTAATACATTCAACAAAATGATTGATCTCATCTTTAAAGATCTGATTTTCCTGGAAGATAGGAGTAATCTTGCCTAATACTCCATTTTCCTCTTTGTATATGGCAAGCGGAGATAACGAAGCGCCGCCCTTGTCGCCATACATATCAATTGTAATCGATTCATTTTGTTCGCCATTAAGTGCCCAGGAAATCTCCAGTGATAAAACAGTTCCATTTGTAAAGCGAATCCAAGCTGCTCCAAAATCCTCTACATCAAATACCCAATTGGCATTTAAACTCTTATTCTTTGATTCCCAGCTTGATACATACTTAGTTTGATAGTCACCAAGTCCTAATAATGTTTTACCGGTAATCGCTTGCACCTTTGGCTGTCCCATCAGCCACCAGGCTAAATCAAGAACATGAACCCCAATATCCATCATCGCTCCCCCGCCAGAAAGGGCTTTATTTGTAAACCAGCCCTTTGGCGTCCCGCGGCTTCTAAATAATTTTGCTTTTACATAATAGACATTTCCAAACGTATTTTGCTCTGCATATTCCTTTAAAATTTGGACATCTCTGCGAAAACGGTGAGGCATTCCCACCATTGTTAACACATTATTTTTCCGGGCAAGCTCAAGAAACTCTTCTACTTCATCTAAATCTGTACCGATTGGCTTTTCTGCCAACACATGAATTCCTTGTTTGGCAGCCCTTTTTGCTATTGGCATATGGGTTTGATTCGGTGTTGAAATAATCACGGCATCCACTTGGACTGCGGCAATCAGCTCATCGATAGTGGAAAAATAATGACTGATTCCGTGAGCTGCTGCCAATTCCTTGGCCCGTTCGAGATTAACATCTACAACTGCCTCAATCGTTACGTCTGGATGCTCTTTTAGATTCACTAAATGGGTCGACTCTGCGATCGCTCCTACGCCAATGAGAGCCACTTTTACATGTTCCATTTTGATCAGCACCTTTTTTGAAGAGTAAGTAAATTAACCTTCGCAGGGTAAATTCAGCAAGAATAACCAACGGACAATTCGATTTGTCCTGTGATTAGATTTTTATGGACATACGATCCGTTATTTTGAAAAAAAAGCCTGTTTTAGAAAATTAAAGGACATACGTTCCGTTATTTGCCGTAAATCATGCAAAAATCACCTGTTTTTACCCAAATAAAGGAACCAGTGTCCGCTAATTTTTAAAATCGGCGATTTTGTCACAGATAAAGGAACCTATGTCCGTTAGCAATCCGCCTTTCAGGTACGACCTGCGAAAGTAGAGTAAAAAACTATTCCTGTTCATGAGTTTCGACCATGGTATACAGATACACATCTTCATAATAAGCCGTTGTTACCCAAGCATTTGAGCTAGATAGTAAAATTCGAATATAGCTTGCATTGGCTGGGGCTACACTTGTAAATTCCTTTTGAATCCAGCTCCCTCTTGGTGTTTCAAAGGTAATTCCAAGGCCGCTGGTTATATTGATTTCCTGCCGATTTTCATCATAGTAACGCACCTGGAATAACGTCCTGCTGCTTGAAAATGGCAAGCCTGTGTCAGGATTTACTGGCGGAATTCCTAAATATACACTTACTCCTGCCGTGTATTCCTTCCCAGGTTCTACTGCAATCAGATTAGACTGTAAAGCCGTGTAACCACTTGTAGTGGCATCAATTAATTTGATACTTCTAGTACCAGATAATGACTGTTCCTCAGACGAGGAGATCGAAGTATACCCCGCTTTTTCTTGTCTAATCGACCAGCCTGGAATGGTTCCATCTGGCAGGATTGACTCAAAATCATGATTTTCAATCGCCAAATAGGTTTTGACAGGTTCACCCGGTATATAAACAATTACATGTTCGGAGTCTTGCTTGCCATTGTAGTGTGCGGTAATCGTTACTTCGCCGGATGCTATTCCTGTGATATTCATTCCATCTATTTCGGCAATCGATGGGTTTGATGAAATTAATTGCACGCCAAAACCAATTATTCTTTCTTCAAAACTGCCATCTGAAATATTTTGATAGGTTCCAGACACTATGACCGTCTCCGAATTACCGACCGCTATTTGATAATTAGGGATTTGTAAGTCAATCGATTGCAAGACTTCATTTGATACGATCACGGGCACCTCTGTAGTTTGGCCATTGAACTCTGCAACGATCATGGCCTCTCCTTCTTGAATTCCTGTAACTCTATTCTCCTGAATATCGACTATGCCCTCTGGATAGGAAGACAAAATAGCAGAATCAGATACTTCCACAGCAAGCGGTCCATATATAGCCGATACTTTGAGTTCTTCTTCATCGCCTACGAGCAATTCCACCTGACTCGGATCAACTTCTATTCTTGATAAGCCATAAACATTCACTGTCGGCAGAGAAACTGGTGTACCATAACCAATCCCCTCTTTGTAAACGAACACCTGATAATGATGGGCTCCTTCGGATGGTGCAGGGATGACCAATTCAGCCGGTTGGCTGCCTTCAACGATTCCGGCAGATATGATGGCATCGCCTTCTCTCACTTCGATTAGAGCATTTTGATTGGACTTTACCGTTAAGCTGAGATCAGAGCCATAAATAAGAGCAGTACTTTCTACTGCAATTACTTCAACCTTTGGCAATTCTCTAGGGTCTGCGATAGTATACATGTAGGCGTCATCATAATACTCAGCCGTCATCCAGCCATAATAGCCGTTTAAAATGAGGCGAGCAGATTTTGCATGCTCTGGAGCAGTGCTGGTAAGAGAAACATGAAACCACTCTTCTATTGGAATTAAAATCTTATCATTGGTAATTTCAGCCGCTTCTACTTCCTCATCATTTTCATTAAAGTAACGGATTTGGAAAAAGGATTGACTGTTAACTGGCATTTTATTATCTGGTATGTCATTGTTTTTACTGCTTATGAATACATGAACTCCAGCTGTATACTCACGGCCTGGCTCAATGAATATGAAATCAGACTGATATTCTGTTTTACCAGTAGTCGTACTATCAACCAGTTTCAAGCTTCTTTGACCCGATCTTGCCTTTTCAGTTGTTGAGAAGGATGGATCTCTGTTTTTTCCCTTTAAAAGAGACCAACCGTATATCTCTCCCGATTCATCAACCTTTTCATAGCTATTGTTTAATACCTTTAGGTATGATTGAACCGGTTCTGGGTTTTTTACTGTGATTTCCTGCGGCGGCAGGGAGAGACCCATATAGGTTCCGGTTAATGTAACTTGGCCGGCTTTTTTAGGGATGATTATACCTTCTTCTATACTTGCTATTTCTGGGTCAGAACTTTCAATTTCAGCAATTCTTGATACATTGACAGTCCAGCCGTAAATGTCAGCCTCAACAAGAATTTCCGCGGGGTTATCGACGGTCAGAACTTCTGGAATCAAGAATCTCAGATTTTGTGGTTGCTCTGCCAGTCTTTTCATCACCTTTGTTGCTTGCGCAAAATAGATATCATTTTTGTTATTTAGAGTAAATATCAATACATTTTCGGCTAATATTTTGCTTGTCATAGTAGCGGGCTCTATTACGGTTAGTATACCGCCTACATTTGTATAGAGGAGGCCATCCAATCCCCAATATTGTTTAACAGGTCTCCATCGTCCATAATTTGTAACCTCTGGGTACACATTTTTGGATTTTACAATTTCAAAGTTTTGAGGGTTAAAAGCAAAAACAAAGCCGTTTGCTGCGCCCCAAATGAACCCATCAGGACCAACGGTTAACCCGCTTATCATAGGTACTGTAGCGCTTAGTCCATCAAGCGCAAGCTCCCATTCCTTAACCTTTGTTTTGGTTGCGAAATCCCATGCAAACAGTTTGGCTTTCACGGCTATAGGATCTGACCCTAGGCCGCCATGGATCGTTGTTGAACCATAAACAATTCCATCTTTATATACAAGCCCTGCAATACTTTGATTCTCTACAATGTTTCGATATACTTCAAAAACGGGCAGATTAGCATCATCTGAAGCATCTGGGTCATAGACCGTTAATGCCCCGCCCTGTTCGGAGTATTCAGGAATGGTCCCGATTAATAATTTTCCCGCTCCTTCCTGGAGAACAAATGGGCGATCCTGCTCATGGCCTATTTCAAAGAGAAAAACAGGACCTGTCTCCAATATTTTATAATTGGTATCCCACCCATAGATTTCAGCCTTTGGGTATAGACCAAAATAAAGGGTATCACCAACGCTTCCCATTCCTTCTGCCTGCCCTAATCTAAATAGAGATAATTGATCTTGCTTTGCCGGATCATAGACTGCGCCTTCTGTCCCCATATAACTGCTGATGTAAATGTTCCCATCAGGACCTTTTTCCATCGCCTGCAGATTAAGCGGCTGTCCATCCACTAATGAAGGTAAAACAACACGTTTTTGAATCCTAGGATCCGATAAAACAATCTTACCGTCGAATGAGATCGTAACCATGGCCGGCCCATCAAATTCAGTTTGATTCTGAACTTCCATCCATTTACTATTGCGAATGGAACCGTCAAAAGGCATCGCCATTCTTTCTTCTAATGTTTCAATGTCAATCTCCCACATGTATTTATCTTTTTTACTCGTATAAACCTTGCCTTCATGCTGCCCTGTAACAGCCATTAATCCCCGGATATTGGTTAAAACCTTATCTCTCCACTCTTGTCTTTCAAGATCGAAAACCAAAATAATCGATGGTCCATTAAAGAAAGCAAATAAATAATGATTTACTACACTCATTCCATAAACAGAACCCATACTATCGTATTGACCCTGGTAGATTGGATCCTCTGGTGTTCCTGGCAATTCAATTCGCTCTTTTTCTTTCGTTTCCGGATTGATTTTCCAAACCCGGCCATTGGTTGTACCGGTTCCCGCATAGACATAACCATCATAGTAGGCAATCGATCTAATATAGTCCTCAGCATGATCGACACTTTCCCCTAGTAAATCAGTTATTTCTAGTGTTGCAGCATCAATTCTAAAAACACGGCCGCCAATGGAAGCAGAATAAATTCCGCCATATACATTCCCGCTCTCATCAGACGTTAATGACCAGATCGATTCAGCCCCGCTTATTGGAATACCTAAATCTGTTACTTGCTTTGTATCAGGGGAATAAACAAACATTTTTCTGGAAGCACCGATATAGACCCGGCCATCTGGTGTAAGACAATGGGACCAAGCATTCGAAGCTCCCTCTAACGGATAGGAATAAAGAAGTCTTTGATGATCGATATCGATCACATTAAATTTAGCCCAATCCCCAGACGAAGCACTTCCAGTTACGGTGGTATAAACAATATTTACTCCGTTTTCCTGTCCATATGCAGCATCAATCGTTTGTGCTGTTTGAATCGGACTTCCAAGATCAATGATCGAAGGATCGAAGTTGGCGGTCTCGATACCTGCATTTGCTGCAGCGGACATCAGACTGTAATCACTAGGGACAGGTGAGAATTTTTTTGTAAAATCAATGATTTTTGTAAGTGTAGCAGATTTCTTATTTAATAATTTCTTAAATTCACCTGGAGCATCCTCAAAATCTACTGCCTCTGTAATAAATGAACTGACATCAATTCTTTCTTCACTTAAAAGCCTTATAAATTCCTCAATATTTCTGCCTTCGGTCCAGCGCACAAAGCCATAAGGATAATCAATCGCCTCTGCTTCATAAACTGAATCGTAACGGCCAGGTCCGCCAGCTCTTGAGATCAGAATTTGTGCTTCTTTACTAAACATGAGGCTCCTAGGGAATTCAGGCTCTACATCGCCAACAATGACAACTTTCCCTCTGTTTCGGATCCACTTTAGAATCTCCCCTGTAAGCGGAGTATGTTTCCCACCCATACATAGCAAGACAGCATCTGCCCCATGCCCTTTTGTAGACATATGGATTTCATTTTCTAAACCTTCGATCGTGCTATGAGTTTTTATATTGGTTTCTCTTTGAAGCATGGTGGTTCGTTCTTCAAAAAGGTCATACCCAATCACCTTATACGCAGCCGCATCTGCAATTTTCGCAATCATTTGCCCAAGAAGTCCTAACCCGGTTACGATCACAGTTTCACCAAACTGCAAATCTGCAATCCGCAATGCATGAATGGCAATTGCCCCAATCCCAGCGAGTGCCGCTTCCCTTGCATCGACGTGTTCGGGAACTTTGGCAAACAATGTTTTAGGAACAAGCAAATACTCGGCATGGTGGACATAGGGTGCGCCGTAGCAAGCGACTAAATCACCAATTTTCACATCCTCAATCTCACTTCCGGCTTCCTCGACAATCCCAACTGCACTATAGCCAAGCGGAATTTTCTTTCCCTCGCTCGATTGAATTGCTAAAAGTTCCGTACCTGGAGAAATCACTGAATATAAGGTTTTCACCAATACATAAGAAGGTCTAATTGAAGGTTTTGATTCTTCTGCTATTTCAACGGAATGATTATAAGCCACTATTTTTTTCAAAAGGCTTCCCTCCTTTTAATTTTGGAGCCATTTGTTTAATTGGGCTTTAACAAATTCATCATCATGCAAATGAGGATACTGTTCATATACTCGACCAATTTCCTCTGATTGGCCGAGACTTAACTTTTCCCTTTCAAGCAGGCACCAATTCCCCTGCAGGATTCCTTGCCTAGCTAATACTTCGTTAATTCCGGCAATACTTCCTTTAAATTGGTGTTTTGCGTCAAAAAATGCTCCATTAGCATCAGTTATTTCTTGACCTACTGTTAATAATTTACTAGGAATATAATCTTGTTCCCGAGCAGCTTTAATCTCTTCGAACAGTTCAACAACCCGTTTCGTCCAAACTGACCAGTGGCCCAAAAGACCTCCGACAATCCTCTTTTCGACAAGCTGATCACCTACTTTAATCCGATAAGCAGTCAGCAGGTCGTTGACAATGTTATCGTCATTACCTGTATAAAGCGCAATTTCATCACGTCTGTCTGAATGGGCAACAGCTCTTACCACATCTAATGTTTGGTAGCGGTTAAAGGGGGCAATTTTAATCGCATAGACATTGGGTAAACTTGCAAGCTGCTTCCAGAATTCATAGGATAAAACCCGGCCTCCTACAGAAGGCTGAAGATAAAAACCAAAAACGGGAATGATCCCTGCAATTTTTTCAGTTCTTTGAATCAATTGGCTCTCCGATAATTCCTCTAATCCGCCCATACTGAGCAGCCCTAAGTCATATCCGATTTCCTTGGCAAATATGGCTTCTTTTATGGCTTGATCGGCAGGACCGCAAATACCAGCTACTTTTATAAAATCTGGCTGGTTTGCTTTTTTTATTTCTTCCATTGCGATCGATAACACTTTCTCAAACAGGTTAAATTTCGGATCACGGATTTCAAATTGTGTCGTATGTACCCCAACCGCTACTCCCCCGACCCCTGCATCAATGTAGTATCTGGTAAGCGCACGCTGTCCTCTCTCATCCAGCTTGCGCTCACTGGTCAGGGCTAACGGATGGGCCGGAATGACTGTCCCTTCAAACAACCTTTTTTTGATAGCAGCATCCATCATTAAAATACCCCTTCACGCTCTTGAAAATGGGTAGGTTTATTATGGGTAACGCCATCATTCATCACCCATTCAGATATCATTTGAATCATGTGCTGGACAGATACCTTTGGATAGCCAAATAATTGATGAGCTCTCGACGCATTATTTAATAACGCCAAATCATCCTCTTCGTTGATAAATTGAGGCTTCTTTCCAAATCGTTTGCCAAACTGCTCTGCCAGCCAGCGGACTGATAGTGTTTCAGGACCTGTTATATTTAGGATTTTAGGCGGTGATTGACAATGCAGTAAGGAACGAATCGCAAATTCATTGGCATCTCCTTGCCAGATGACATTGACATTGCCCATTGTTAAATCTATTAGCTCCTCTTCTGCTACTTGTCTCGCGATTTCCAGCAACACGCCATATCGGAGATCAATCGCATAATTTAAGCGGAATAAGAGCATAGGCGTGCTGTTTTTTCTCGAAAAATAGGTGAGGATCCTCTCTCTTCCTAAACAAGACTGAGCATATTCGCCAATCGGGTTTACCTCTTTTTCTTCAGAACTGTTATTGCTGACCACCCGGGTTAATGGATAGACATTTCCAGTTGAAAAAGCAACAATCCGCGAATCCGAAAATTTCTCGGCAATCCTTCCAGGCAGGTATGTATTCATCGCCCATGTGTAGTGTTCATTTCCAACAGTTCCAAATTTATTCCCTGCCATATAAATTATGTTTTTAATATTCGGTAATGACTGGAGTGAGTTTTCATCCAATAAATCGGCAGCAACCGTTTCAATCCCGAAATCTTTCAATTCCTTATCAAGCGTTCCTGATGAAAACCGTGAAACACCTATTACACGTTTTTTTAACTTCGCATGATCGACTGCTCGCTTAGTCAATTTCGCTAAGGTCGGTCCCATTTTCCCTCCAACCCCTAAAATCATGATGTCACCATCTAAAGATTGAAGGTCCTTTATAAGCCGATCAGACGGTGTTGTCATAAATTCTTCTAACTCTGCAACGTTTTTCATTTCACCACTCCTTATCTGAAATCTATAACACTTTTAAACTGAGACAGAATATTGCGAATAATTACCTTACATTTTATGAACCTGCCTATTAAAAGACAAGTCTTTAAAGGGTCTTTTAATGTCAAAAGAACTTAATAGCGTCCTATATTTTAACTATTTTGACAATTTATCCATCCAACTATAATATATCTACTAAGGGACGTGTCTTTATTGTGTCTATTCAAAGGAGTTGATCGGAAATGCAAATGAATCATGGAGACAAGGATCTTTCAGAAATTACCATTGGGGTCATTGGTCCAGAAGCTTTGATTCAAAAAATAAAGTATACGCTGAAGTCATTTCCAAATTTTAAACCTATCTTCTCAACCGTTACTCCCGAGAGCGTTATTACAGACGTCGCAAGTGAACTAATGCATGACGTTGATGTGTTAATGTTTACCGAGTATCATCTTTATAATCTTGCCAAACAAACGCTAGACTTCCCGATTCCCGTTCACTATGTACCTTTAATGGGGACTGGTCTGTACCGTTCTCTTTTTATGGTAAAAAACAGCTATGGTTTAAAACGCCTTTCCATTGATACGATCGACCGCAAATATGTAGAGCAAATTCTGCACGAACTGCAGGAAGAACATTATGAAGTAAATGTTTTTAAAAGCAGTACGAAAGCTCCGATGATTAGCGACATAATCAAATTCCACATCCATAACCATCAGCATGATGGTTCCATTGCCCTCACTGGGATCCAAGAGGTATCGATCAAATTAACGGAAATGAACATTCCAAATGAATGGGTCACGCCGACGAACCAGGATATGATTGTATCGCTGGAACGAGCTTTACTAGCCACTAATACTCGAAGAAACAAAGAGTCGCAAATTGTTTTTGGACTAATTGACGTCGATAATTTTAAAAAACTGATTGAGGGCTATCCTTCTGAACACGATGTTCAACTGCTCAAATTACAAATCCAACAGATGCTATTAGATTACATTAAACAGTTAGATGGCCATTTAATCAGCTTAGGCGGCAAGGAATACTCCTTTATCACGACCCGTGGTATTTTTGAACGTGAGACAAGGGGATACAAATTTATTCCATTGCTTCAGGAAGCTAACAATAAAATGGGAATTACCCTTAGCGTTGGAGTCGGCTTTGGCAGAACAGCTTCTGAAGCAGGAAGCCATGCACGTCTTGCATTAGGTCAGGCAAAAGAATTAGGCGGTAACGTGTGCTACATCGTTCGTGAAGATAAAAGTGTACTTGGGCCTGTTGATATCACAACAGATACCCAATACGAACAATACGATTTATCGATTACAGATGCACAGCTGCTGGAAAAAGCTGAAAAAGCTGGAATGTCTGCTGCTTATATGACAAAGTTAATGGCCAGGGTTGCCCGTCATAAAAAATATGATTATACTGCACAAGAATTAGCGTCCACCCTTAACATCACGATTCGCAGTGCTCACCGGATATTGCTAAAATGGATGGATGCGGAAATCGTTGACATTGTCGGTGAAGAAAAAATCACCTATAAGGGACGCCCACGCCGCATCTACCGGCTGAGCTTTATTATGGATGAAATAGCTAAATAACTTAATCTCTTATCCTAATTGAACCGCTTTTCCAGTACTCTTACTTTTATTGGCAGCTTCAATGAAACGGATAATTTCAATCGTTTCGTTCACTGGTACTCTCGGAATGTGATCTTGAAAGAATCCTATAATTTGTTGTAAAAGGGAAGCATAATAAGGTGTGTGACTTTGACTGGCATTCACATATTTATGTCCTGATTCAAAATGAATCGAGGCACAGAAGGGAAGCTTCCCTTTTTTATCACCCCGAATGGTTCCAATTCTTCCGTCCCTCCATCTTGCCATAAGAAAATCATGGTCTTCCGATTCAAATACTTGAACCGAGTGTACGTCTCTGCCTAATATGGCAAACAACATTTCAATCGTATGGATCCCATACCAAAAGTACCCTGGCTGTGTATCAACAAATTCTAAAGGTCCAAAGCAATCTGCTCCTGCCGCTCTACCGGTATCTTGCTGAGAAAGAATCTGTGTTAGGTTTTGTGCAAAACGGAGAGCTGAGCAGCTAAATATGGGAGTTTGATAGGTTAAGCTCAACTGTTGCATCTCGTATGCCTCTTGGCTGCTCAAACAAAAAGGTTTGTCAATAAAAATGGGCTTTTGGCAAGAGACAATAGAACCCAGTTGTTCAAAGTGTTTCCTGCCATCTGCTGACTCCAGTAAGATCGCATCACTTTCAGCAGCTACCTGTACGACGGAATCTGCGATTTTAACTCCGAAACGAGTCTTCATTTCTTTTGTAAATCCTTTTACCCGTGACCAGCTTAACTCAAAATCTTCAGATCCACCGGGGTAAGCAATCACGACTTTTCCGCCTTCCACCCAATGAGGATCACTTGTATCATTTAATAGTCTTGTAAAGGCGATCGAATGCGAGGTATCTAAACCAATCATTCCGATTTTTAAATCTTTCATCTTCTCTTCCTGCCTTGTTTATTTTAAGCCAGACAGTTGGATACCCTCTGTGAAATAACGCTGGAAGAACAAGAAAATTAAGAATGTCGGGATAAAAGATATCGTCGATCCAGCCATTTCAATGCCAAAGTTTCCTTCCTTCCCAAGAAGGGAGGCTAATCCAACGGTTACTGGAAACATTTTTTCATTTGTCATGTAAATCAGCGGCTGGAATAAATCATTCCAGTTCGAAATAAAGGAAAAGGTTCCGACTGTCGCAATGACCGGTAATGATAAAGGCAATATCACCTTTAGGAAAATTTGAATATCGTTCGCCCCGTCCATATAAGCGGCTTCTTCCATGTCATTAGGGATATTCTGCAGGAATTGCCTTACTAAAAATACACCCATGATTCCCCATAATTCGGGAACAATTAAAGACCAATACGTATTGATCCAGCCAAAATCAGCAAACATAATATACTTTGGTATAATAAGCAATTGCTGCGGTATCATGATGACCGCCATAAAAACCCAAAATATCACTTCTCTGCCCCAAAATTTCTTTTTCGCAAAAATATAGCCTAATATCGCACAAAACAGCATTTGACTAAGCACCGGAATAACCGTAATCACGATCGAGTTAAAGATCCAGCGAATAAATAATCCGTCATTGAAAATATAAATATAGTTTTTCCACGTAGGATTATCCGGGATCCAAAACAATGGATCGAGTAAGGCGTATTGGACATCCTTAAAGGAACCCAGAGCCATGATCAAAAACGGCAGGAGAAAGCAAAAGCTAAACAGAGCTAGCACTGTATATGAAAAAATCCGTTTTACCAAGTGATCAAACCCCTTTCTGCAAATCTAGCAGGTAAAGAAAACTAAGCCGATTGGCAAGCCTTCTCAAGGCGAAGACAGCGGCGCAGTTGCACTTATACTTTATTCCTAAAAATTTTCACTACGTCGAATCCGCCTCTTTGCTAAAATTTTATACTTTCTAAAAGCACTAGAAAATTGGTGTATCTTTACCTAAGTATTTTCTTTGAATCAGCGAGATCGCTAAAATAATAAAGAATAAAACATAAGATAAAACGGAAGCGTAGCTTAAGTTAAGAGACGTGAAGCCTTGCTCGTACAAATAGTACACGATTGTGGTCGTCGAGTAATTGGGCCCGCCGCCAGTAAGGAGGTAGGCTGAATCAAATACTTGAAACGAACCGATTGTTGTTATAATCGCTACATAAAAATGAATCGGTTTTAATAGCGGAAACGTGATCGTCCAAAAAATTTTCGAACGCGATGCCCCATCAATCCGCGCTGCTTCATATAACTGTTTCGGGATTGATTGCAGCCCCGCAAAATAATAGATCATTGTACTGCCGCTTACCTTAAAGATACTTAAGCCTGCAAGTACCATAAGGGCTTGACCTGAGTCTGCCAAGAATAATTGAGGGTCAATCCCGATAAAACCTAACAGATAGTTAATTAAACCTGATTCGGTTCCCCTAAATAACCAGCCCCATAACCCTGCAATGATGACAAATGAAGTGACAACAGGGAGAAAAAAGATCCCCTTAAAAATCTTAGAAAACCGGATTCCTGAATTTATAATCAAGGCTAATATCAGCCCCATTGCCATGGTAGGAATAATATAGTAAATCGAAAATAATACGGTATTCCATATCGCCTTCCAGGCCAGCTTGTCATTCAAAAAGGCCTCCCAATGCTTGAATCCAACAAATTCAGAGGTCCCAATGACTCTCCAGTCCATAAAAGTGAGAACAAAACTGAACGTAAAGGGGATCACCTGAAACACAAGAAAGTGAAGCAATGCAGGAATTAAAAAAATATAAACAATTGCATTACGGTTCCACTCTTTCTTGATCCGCTCTTTTAAAGGCAATTTGACCTTTTTCGAAATCAAAGCTTTATTTTCTATTTTCGGATTGTTGATCAGTGTCATCACCTTATTTCATTAGAAGATATGTAAGGGGTCTGACCCCATCAAATCGGGGTCCGACCCCCTTCTATATGAGTCAAACTCTTTTTTTCTCTATTTATTGCCCTAATTTTGCTTTGATAGCTTCTGCGGCTGCATCAGCTGCTTCTTGTGGAGACTTCTCTCCTGCCATCATCGCTTGAACTTCTGCCTGAATCGGTAACATGATATCGCGTCCGATTGGATGAATGACACCTGGAAGTGCATATTGCGTATACCCTGCAAGCTGATTTAAGAATTCCTGATCACCGAAAATATCTTTCGCTGATTCCCTCGTAGGAATATACTGAGTAAGCGTATTAAATTTCTTTTGACTTTCTGTATTTGTCATAAACTTTACAAATTCTGCAGCCGTCGCTTTATTGTCACTATTGGATGGAACGACAAACATTCCCGTTGTTCCATACGTGAGCTGCTCTCTGTTTGTAAGCGGTGGAGCAATAACAAAGTCGATGACATCTTTTGATAATAAATTACTTAGTGTAATACCGGATCCCAATGTAGCCATTATTTGCCCGCCATCCCAAAGGGCATCCTGTTCCATTGCGGTTATGGAATCTTCCGGAATCCAGCCTTTTTGATACATGTTATTGACAAACTCAAATGCCTCAACAGATTCTGGTGAATTGATTAATACTTCATTATCCTGGGTAATAACGTCTCCGCCCGCTTGCCAAATCCAAGGATAGAGCGTTCCATTCATGGAGCCGCCGCCTAAGTAGTTTAGGGCATAATACCCTTTTTCCTTTGCTTTTTCAGCCCAATCTGCAAATTCTTCCCATGTTGTTGGAAGATTAGCAGGATCTTCTCCAATGGCTTCAACAATCTCTGTATTATAGAAGAAGGTGTATGCTTCTTGTAAAATCGGAAGGCCATATGTTTTGCCATCCCACTGTGTAGCAAAAAGCGCTGTGTCGACAAAATCATCTAAGTCATAGTCTTCTAAGTATGGATCTAGTTCCAAGAGCATCCCTGCATCTGCATATTGCGGCATCTGATCCGGGATTGCATAAAAGACATCTGGACCATTATTAGCAGCAAGGGCCGTTAATATTTTTTGGTCGCGGTTAGACCATGGAATTTGCTCGAAATTGACTGTCACATCATATTCCTCTTCAAACGCAGAAATAATTTCCTCCCACATTTGTCCTTCTACATCTCCATTACCAGTGAATGGATGCGCCCATACTGTAATCTCACCGCCGATTTCCCCATCGGCATCTGCTTCCTCATTTGGACTGCAGCCAGCCAGCAGTGTCCCTGCTGTTAAAAGCAAGATTAAAAGAAATTGAAGCTTTCTCACTCACAAAACCCCTCTCATTTTATGTTTTTAATTATGAATAATAAAAAGAACTAAAGTTTACCCCCTTTCAGGTCGTGTAGTGCCAGTCGTTAGGTGGTAAAGAATGAAAAGAAATAGTAAAATGTAGGACATGCACGAGGTGAAATGACAAAATAGTAAAAATTTTCAGGTAGCCTATATATAATCCTATGTCGTTTTCCAATCAGAGACAAGTCTCTAAAGTGTCTTTAAATAACGGCTTAGAAAGATTTAAGACGGACAAGGGCTATAAAAGGAGCGGAACATAATCTATCAAAGGGGGAAAAAGTTTGAACGGTTGGAATCGGTTTAATCAAGTCGCAACTTGGATGGTTAAAATTGCTTATTTAAATGTTTTATGGATATTGTTTTCGATTTTTGGATTATTGGTGTTTGGGCTCTTCCCCGCGACCGTTGCGATATTCACGATCGTAAGAAAATGGTTCCATGGAGAAAAAGAGCTTGCCATCTTTTCATGCTTTTGGAGTATCTTTCGGGGAGAATTTATCAAAGCAAACGGGTACGCTCTTCTTTTTCTAGCCGCTGGGTATCTGTTATATTACGATTTTATATTTCTGCAGTTAAATGAAGGGCAGCTCGTATTTCTGTATCCCATCTTTATTTTTCTGGCAATTGTTTATATCGTCACGCTTTTATACTTCTTTGTGGTTTATGTTCATTTTGATTTAAAATTCTTTCAGACTATTAAACAGTCGTTTTTAATTGCGGCTGTGTCACCAATAGAGACCCTCCTCATGGTTGCCTCATTTTTCATATTGTATTGGATTGTAAGGTTAATCCCAGGAATCATCCCATTATTTACAGGAAGTATTCTGGCAATTGTGATTACATGGATCGGGCATCGTGCTTTTGCAAAGATTGAGCGGAAAAAGGAGATTCGAAGTTAAACGGAGTAGGACAGGAAAATTTGCGACTTATAAGAGACTATTGTGATTTAAGAGTTAGTTTTTATTGGAACTGGCAGTAGATGTTGGGACTCAGTACCTGGATTTCGGAACTCCGTATCCGTTTTTCGGAACTCAGCACCGGTTTTTCGGAATTCAGCGCCGGTTTTTCGGAACTCAGCACACGCTTTTCCGGACTCAGCACACGCTTTTCCGGACTCAGCACTACCGCTCCGAACTAGCTTCCAAAACTCTTCTATTTTCATAAAGTAATTCAAAGAAGGTTTTGGGAGGCTGCCATGTACTATCACATTGTGAAACCCCAAGAAACATTATGGTCGATTTCAGAAGACTACCGTGTTTCATTTCAAACGCTTGTGCGAGCTAATAACATAACCAATCCAAATCTGATTCGAGTAGGGCAAGCCATTCTGATTCCAGGGCTGCCTAATCCTGACCAGATTCCTTACACGATTCATGTCTCGACTTCCCAGCGCACGTTGACATTGCGAAGGAACCAAACGGTTGTTAAAACCTATCCGATCGCCGTCGGGAGAATCCTGCATCAAACACCAGTTGGGGATTTTGTCATCATTAATAAAGCCCCTAATCCAGGTGGACCATTTGGAACAATGTGGATGTCACTTTCCAAAAAATATTATGGTATCCATGGGACGAATGATCCTTCCTCGATCGGAAAAGCTGTATCGAGAGGATGTATTAGGCTGCATAACCGAGATGTGGAGGAGCTGGCGAGGACGGTTCCGATTGGGACTCGGGTTTTTATAAGACCATAATGAAATGGGCGCTTTCTTCACCAACTGAAAGCGCCCATAAGTATTAAGGATTAATAGGTATCAATTCTTCCGAGATATCACCAGGATTAACTACATTAGGGTTTACAGACTGTTCATAAGGTACTAAATAATACTTTTCTGTTTTAAGATCAATAGATTGATATCGGTTATTCGATCCTTCTGGTGTAATCGATGAAGAGTTTGGCAGGAACTCTCTGCCCGATTCACTTACAATTTTAAAAGCAATATGATCTGCCTCTTCAGGCCAATTATAATAAAGAACGGTCGAAATAGGGGTCACAATCATTTTTTCTAAAAGAATAAACTGACCATTTCCAATCTGTATTTCTTGATTGAACTGGATGGTCTGACTTGCCTCGGCAACCTGTTCTGTTGGGACGTTGATATCGAAGATCCATGGGCGTTCCATCGGAATTTCAAAGTCCAAATGAGTGTACTCAATATGGAATTGAATCGTTTCCCCTAGAGGAATTTCTTTTATGTCGACATCATTATATATCGTAAACATCTTATCATTTAATTCAACAGATTGGCCGCCAGTTGATAATGCCAGATCCTGGCCATTAATCAGCACTTTCGGAAGCGGATGCATTTGGTAGTTAAAATCAACGTCCTCAGCCGGTTCAAAAGTAGAACTAATAAGTAACCGTCCGCCATCAATTAAAACCTCATTCAAAGTCATTTTCCCGTATTCATTTTCAGCTGTCTGCCCAATCTTCGTTTTATACGTGGCATAATCCAAATGTTCGGTACTGCTAATATATTTTTCAATGAGTCCTGCAACGAACGGCATGTTTGCAACAGATACTATTCCTGTGTTAATGGAGATGCCTGTTGCCACTATAACTGCAGCTGCAATCCCCGAGTACTTTTTCCAATGAGCTGGTTTTTGTTTATGGAGCTTTTTAACGACTCGCTTGCCCCACTTCTTTTTCTCATAGTCCGTTAGGTTTAGCTCTTTATATTCATCCAAGTTTAAATTGAGCTCATTTAAATCATTATAAATTGACATGTTCTCACTCCTTACACTTCATGCTTTTGGATTATAAATTTCCGAAGCTTCTTACGCCCTCTCGACAGCTTGTTATATATCCAAGACTCTTTTTCATTAAATTCTTTCGCTATTTCTCGTGAAGGAGTTCCTTCCAGATAATATTTTTCAAAAATCATACGTTCACTTTCTGACAGCTGTCCAAGTATTTCTTCGATTCTGTCGTGTGCCTTAGCTTGTGTTAGATTAATTGGGGTTTCATTTATATCTGCTACCGAGTATTGCTTATGATGTATCGTAATTTGTCTCCTTTGGTAGTCAATCGCTTTATATTTTGCAATCGCAGCAATCCAGTGTTTAAATGAATTTTTACCAGGATTAAAAGAATCGATATGATTCCATACGGATAATAATACATCGTCCAGACATTCCTCATAATCTTACTGGTTGTTATGAACATAACGTTTTATGATCGCAGTCAGCAAACCACCATATTGATGGATAATAAAAGGAATCGTTTTTTCATTTCGATTCATGATTTGTTCGACTACATTATCCTCCGTGATTTTCAATGACCCATCCCTCCTTCTGCTATCTAATACGAAATCAATAGCAAAAACCTATCACAAAAGAAAAAAAGATTAACCAAGATGTTAATCTTTCAAACATTTCATTAGTTTATAAGATGATTCAGCCACCTAACAGCTTCAAGAAGATTCTCGGCTACATAATCAGGTTCCACTTCTGCCCAAGTATAACGATACTCACTAAGTGAACCCTTTCCCCATCCGGTTTGGACGAGAATTTTCATTGCCCCCACTGCATGAGCAGCTAACATATCTGTTGAACCGACATCTCCAATAACAGCACACTTGGATAAGTCTAAATTATATTTTTGGGATGCTTCTATTAAAAGACCTGGCTTTGGCTTACGGCACTTACACTCTGCATCCTGACCATGAGGGCAGATGAAGGCATCGTCAAAACCAAAGGACTGAAACTGTTCCTGAAATTCTCTAATGGTAGCCTGATTTTTACTAATCCGATTCTGATTGGTAAAGGCGAACATTTTGATATTTTGATTTTTTAACAGTTTCAAAGCCTCCATACTAAAAGGATAAAGACTAAAATCTTTCGGGTGAATAAAATGTCCCGTTCCCCCGATGGTACCATCCCGGTCAACGAAAACGGCTTGGATTTTGTCCATTCTGCTCCTCCCTTATTACACTAATGGCTTTTCCATATCGAGCATCGAAGTAAAACCAAGATCTTCATAAACCTTTCTCGCACTCGAGCTTGACCAAAGTCTCGCCCGTCTTGCTCCTTTTTCCTTTAGCCACTCACAAACCTCTTCCACTAATAAATGGGCTACTCCCTTATTTCGGTGTTGTTCAACCGTATAGACCGATATAATCCACCCAAAAGGAGTTTGTTCCTCACTTAATGGAAAAGCGTATTCCGTTCGCACGAGACCACCAGCACATGATACGATTTTCCCCTTTGGATCTATTGCCACTCTAAAAAGGAGGTTACCAGAATCATATTCTTTTAAAAATAAATTCCTGACCTGATCAACCCGCTGCAAATCAGGGGCAGGAATCCCGTCAATAGCCCCCATTTCACAAGCCATTCTATACCAATATTCTGCAAGGAGAAGCAGTTCTTCTCTTTCAGCCCATCTTGTTTGATACATGCTGCTAACCTCCAGTCTTTTACTCAATGATTTTGACTTGATGATAAAATATTCCTGCTTTTTTAAGTAAAGGGCTTTTATTGTATATTCACATAAAAAAGGATAAGAACCATTTTGCCCCTATCCTTTTGCTTTCTCCCTAATGTTAAATCCGTTATTTTTTATGCTTCCAATTATATAAGAGCTCGGCCATTAGGTTTGCTCCTATAAACAAAAAGCTCCCCTGTGCATGAAAATGCAGCTGTTGCGTTTCAAAACTCATTTTCTCAAAGTATTCATCTTGTTTAAGTTCAAGTTCTTTACGTCTTTTATCCATCTCTTTTAATTCCTTTATATACCTGTATTGCATTGGCAATAGAGCAATTGATAACAAGATATAAGCAGCAAGGATTCCTAATAAAACATTGACACCCACTTCACTTCCTCCTTCACCTTGCATTTTAATGGTATTGAATAGGAAAAATTACCTTTTTACTTCTTGTAAATATATACGTATCCACATTATTTTTGTTTCATTTTTTGTTTAAACACTATATATTTTTGTCCATTTGATCCTTATATGCACAGGCCAATAAATTAAGAAGGTTGCCTTATTAGAGAGACACTCTCAAAAGACAACCTTCGATTGGAGGAATATCATTTTTTTATCCTCTATTTTAAACTTGTAGTTACTCTGATTAAATCGTACAATCCAGATAGTAAAAATCCTTTATTTATCATTGATCTCAAAGTCATAGTTTTCTTCATCATTTTGTTTGATACTGACTTTCCAAGCATCCGTTTTCGAATCATAAGTTATCTCGCGAATCGCTAATGTACCTTCAATCCTGTTTTCTTTTGCTTTTTGAATTACAGCCTGGACAACCTGTGATTCGGAGAGGTCTGCCCCATCTGGTTTATATTCCGGCAGGACCTCTACATATAGGGCTGTTCCCTGACCTGGGTAGGATTCCAATATTGGACCCGAAGCCTCAACCAAAACTCTTTGACCAACTTTTAATTTCTCAGAAGCATTCGGGAAATTGAAAGTAATAGCAGAATAGAACTCGTCGACTCCTTCAGTAGAACTAAATTCCTGTGGCTCAGCATCCACGACAAGCATACTATCTGTACCAATTTTCATTACATATGATCCTTTTTTAGTTAACTGATTAGTGTACGGTTCCTCAGGATAAAAAGTATCCGGCTCTCCTTCTTTTGGAACCATCCTGCCTTCCTGCTCTGCAACCAGCCGCCTCTCAGGAAATTGCTGCCTGAGACTTTCTATTTGCACTTCAGTTAAAAAGTTATGGCTAATCTCAATATCTCCAGTAATCGTGTTCACACTTACACCTCCTGAAACACGATCTGGGGCGTGATGCTGATCAACAAATGTTTTTACAGCCTGATTCACTTCATTCATAAGCTGATGATTTTCAGCCAATGTGTGTGGAGAATAGTATATAAAAATATATTCAGCTTTAATTCTTCCTGCATCCACTTCTGCTTGTAGTCTATCTACTAATTCCTTTAAGCGGTCATCTGGCTTTTTAATCCCTATCCAAAAGCCTGCCTGATCTGCGCCAGAAGTCTGATTTTCATAAAAGATAACTCCCTCTTTTGAAAAACCATCATGCCCACCATAAATTTCTTCGATAACGGGGGTAACGATATCACCTTCAACCCACTGAACAGATAAATCTTCTAAAAGTTCATCCGATGGTTTACCGTATAAACCTTCTTTAAACTCCTTTGATTCTTTTAATTCATTAATTACTTGATCCCTTTTTGGAGTTTCCGTGGCAGTCTGCTCTAATTTTGTAATGATAGGCCGATTACTAACGATTTCAATCGTCTCCCACCCTGAATTGTTATGAGGGCCCGCCTGAACATTTTTGTTCGCCGGTTCTTCCTCAGATTTCGGTGTATCGCCTATAACTTCATCAGAAGTTCCGCAGGCTGATAGGACTAGGCACAGACCAAGAGTAAAAGTAAGTATTTTGTATGTTTTCACCAAATTCCTCCATCAGTAGCATTTATTTACTTAGACGGGAGGGGAGATAGTAAGTTACTTAAAAATAGCAAATTCCTGATTTTGTCAATTTTTTGTTTTGCACATTAATGGCATGTTTTCGCACGATAAACACGATTTTTGCACGTTAAATTAATTTTTTGCACGTTAGAGCAAATTTCTGCACATTAATTGGTAAACTTTAACAATTCCTTAATTTTCCCTCATATTTACTGCTGGTTTCTATTAGAAAAAAGGAATCGATTGCACTATGAACTTAAATAATTGGAAATCGATTAAAATAATCCGGTAAAAATAGCAGATCTGATAAAAAAGAGGGAGGTGTTACTCCTCTAATAGACCCCCTAAAGCAACGACCTAATCACATCCGCTAATTTTCTCACCCCGATATCAATCAAATCCTCCTCTACATGGGAGACACTAAGCCTTAACATATTGTCTTTTTGATACTCAGGTAAGAACATTTTTCCGACATCATCAACAAATAGATTTTCTTCCTTCAGGCGCTCAATCACCTGCTTTGCCTTTAAAGGCCGCGGTAATTCAAGTGTCGAATAGAAACCTGAAACCATTTTTGAATAAGAAACAGAAGTAGGCAAATGCTCACGAAATGCTTTCTGAATGAGCATTCCTTTTCTTCTGTACATGTCTCTCATCTTTTTAATATGGGCATCATACATCCCGCTTTTTAGAAAGATTTCAAGTGCACCCTGTGTAAGAACGGGGGTGTGGACATCAGCCGCAAACTTGGCCTGCAAAAATAAAGGAATTAGGGCCTCAGGCAAAACAGCCAAACCGAGTCTTAATCCCGGAAATAGCACCTTTGAAAAGCTTTTTGTATAAATGATCCTTCCGGATGGATCAAAGGCAAACATCGGGTCCTGCTTCAGATTTGGATCCAAATCCCCCATATAATCATCTTCAATAATATAGACATCATATTTTTGTGCCAACTCTACTAACTTCTTCTTTTCGGTATTTGAATAGCTATATCCAGTAGGGTTTTGAAATCGGGAAACCGTATAAAATAATTTGATGTCTTGATGTTTAAAGATATCTTCTAGCTGCTTAAAATCGATACCTTCCTTATTAATCTCAATTCCTATCGTGTTTACATTTTGAAACTTTAATGATTCAATCATCGATGGATGAGTAGGCTGCTCCACACAAATATTTTTCTTGCGATTTGGAAAAGGTAGTGAAATCAAAAGGTGAAGGGCTTGTTGAGAGCCTGTTACAACACAGATTCTTTCTGGCACTGAAAACACCTGGAGATCTTGTAAATGCCGGGCTAGCTCAAGCCTAAGTGAATAAAGACCTTGGATATCAGAATAAATGAACATGTCCTCTTTATATTTTTCAATCGCTTGATTAATGCAATGTTTAAAGTCGAGATAAGGCATACTTTTGGGGTCTGGACCGGCTGACAGGAAATCAATTTTATCCACTTTTGAGTTCCTTTTTTTACGAAAAGGGTTCCCCTCGACCACATAATACCCGCTCTTAGGGACTGAGTAGATAAGATGATTTTTCTCCATTTCCTCGTAAGCCTTTATGACCGTATTTTTACTGCAGGATAGCTCTTCTGATAAGGTTCGAATAGAAGGCAATTTACTTCCAGAATCCAATAAACCTTGTTCTACCCGCTTTTCTATAGACATGATAATTTCTTCGTACTTCCTCATTTTTTCCATTCCCTTCCAAACTGTATGGGTACAGACACCTGAAAACATGGTTTCGTTCGTTTATAAGAGAAAGTATACTTGAACCTATCAAATCTAGTTAACTATTTTTGAATAAACAGTAATGAAGGCCTACATTACTCAAAACCAATTAGGAGGCTTTGCCATGAAACTCAAAAAATTATGGCTGCTGCTTATTCTTCTTATAGTAGCAGGATCTGCAGCCACCATTCCGGTTAGTGCTGAAAAACAAGTAAAAGAGCTAGAGGTTGAGGAACTATTTGAAGGTGTAGATGGTACGACTGTTATTAAAAATCTGCAAACAAATCAGGTCTATGTTTATAATAAGGAAAGAAGTCAAGAGCGTTACACTCCCGAGTCGACCTTTAAAATAGCGAATGCTTTAATCGGACTACAAACAAAAGCAGTCCGTGATGAATATGATGTTAAACGCTGGGACGGCGTGGAGAGAGAATTTGAAGATTGGAATAGGGATCATACCCTCGCTTCCGGGATGAGGCATTCTGTCATATGGTACTACCAGGCTATGGCCCGTGATATCGGTTATGAAAACATGGCGAACTATGTGAAACAGCTCAACTATGGGAATCAGGATATAAGTGGCGGCATCGATCAATTTTGGCTTGACAGCAGTTTGAAAATTTCCGCCCAAGAACAAGTTCAATTTATCGAAAATCTGGTAGAGGAAACCCTCCCGATTGATGAGCAGCATCTGAAAACAGTGAAAAGAATCATGATTAACGAAGAATTTGACACCTATATTCTTCATGGAAAAACCGGGTCACGCCTCTCTGATTATGGTTTAGGCTGGTATGTCGGTTATATTGAAACTGATAAAGGGGTCTGGGTTTTTGCAACGAATATGGCTGGAAGCGGATCGAAAGCTAAATCGATCACACTAAATATCTTAAAGGAAATAAATATTATAAAAGAGTAAATAAATTGAGGTTGTCTATTAGGGGGTCTGACCCCCTGATAGACCCAATAGAGGGATAGCGATGAAAACATACAGATATACAAAGATCCTTGGTATTTTCATTGGAATTTTAACACTTCTGCTTGCACTTGGATTTGGCTACCTGTTATTGGTGGGAATGGGATTATCCCAAGCGTTTGCTTCAGGAATAGATCATGCAACAACGCAATTATTTCTAATAGCCCTTATCTTTCTCCTGCTTTTTGGAGGTATTTCTTGTTTTGGACCATTTTGGCTCCAAAACAAGGGCTGGAGACAGTTTTATATCTTTTACTCCATCGCCCTCGGTATTTGTTTTCTCGGAGTTTACTTCCAAACTAAAGGAGCGTTAGGGAACTTATTTGAAGCTGGTATTTTAGGAATGGGGATTCTTTATCTCCTGCAAGGCACTCTGGTTATTACAAAAAAATAAAGCGCCTACCCTTATGAAGGAAGTGCGCTTAAGCTTTTTTAAAACACCTCATTAACTTCCCACGATTCCACAATCCGACGGGCTGTTTGCGGGTCGTACCCTCTTCCCATTAAATAACTTATCGCTGCTATTTCTGTCATGGCATGATGATAAGAGGTAAATTGGGCTTCCCAAAGACCGTATTGCACAACTGGTGCCAGCATTGATAATGTATAAGTTTTTAGCTGCTGATCACGATAAGAATTGCGATTCATTTGGAAAGGGCTGGCGGACCATTGATAAAAAGTACTATTCATGTAAATTTCTCCCTTTCATAATAGAGTCACATTAGCCTATGTTCATATATGCCTAAGAGTGAGCCCTATTTAGAGACGAAAAAAATTCGTAACATAAAAATCGATTTCCCAGGTGATTGTTAATCCATGAATTGTTGAAGAATCAACCGAAGGACAAACTCTTTCAAATCCACGATGCGCGGGTAATTTGGTGTAACCGCGGTTCCTGCAATCACGAGCGGAACAAGTGATTCCTGTTTGTGTAATGAACCGTGTGCGGATCCGCCAAGATGGAATGGCGTTGACTGGGCTTTAAATTCACAGCCTGGTTTGGCATTCACCACTATGAAACGCCCGGGATGGGAATGTAATGCGCCATAAACCCTTGCTAATGCATCCGGATAATCCCCATAGGTCACCCTTTTATCATTTGTCAGCCTCAGATCCATAAGCTCTGGATTTCCTTTAATGCTCCATAACTGATTGTACTCATCGGTATATTCCCCACCGGGGCCATAGTGCAATAAACCTTCTCTCATGCCGGATTCGACATAAATATAGCTGCCGTTTTTCCAGGCAATAATATCAATACGGTGATCATGTTTAAGTCGTTCGATTATCACCGACAAAGGAAGATTCTTGTCCAATACATAAATATACGCCATCCGCTGATTAACACATAGAACTAGCTGATCTTTTTCGCAAACAGAACGTTGCAGTCTGGCTATACGAAATTTTTTAAAAATTTTACGTAAATCAATGATAAAGTCATTATACCTGCTGCCCATTGGTGCATGACCGTTATCTCCCATAACGAGCCATACATTTCGGATAAGTGCCTCTTCCCAGCTTGGATATAAATTTAAGATCTTTTGAACTTCCCGATCCATTTGAGCGATGCCTTTTATATCCATAGGTCCTTTAAAATGAACGCGCAGGTCGAGATCCTGAAATGTACATAAAGTAAATCCCGGGAGTTCATTCTTACGAATTAGGTGTCGCAGTTCCCGAGCTGAAAATTTATAATTACCGACAAATATTTGAGGTACGAAACCCCATGGTCTTAGTTTGGAGAGAGAGCCTAACGAGAAAATGGGTGTGGCTGCGGTAGTCCACTCTCTATCTCCATGGGTTAACGAGCTAAGCATCCGTGGAAAATGTAACCGTTGCGGCGTATTGCCACGGTAGACAAAGGCATTAATCGAAGCGGAAGGGATCCCTTTTTGAGCCAAATCCTCATAAATCGTCGTCACATCACCGCTTAAATCATTGTTATTAAGCCGGTATAGCATATTTGAAATAAACCGATCCGCCCCTAACCTAAACGTTTCCCTGAAACCCGTTCCGTAGTTAATGATCTCATTGTTTGAAACATCAAACCAATTTAGGCCCGGAATATGATGTTTGTCAGGATAAGTACCAGTCAGAAGGCTGCTGTCAATGGTTACGGACATGGTCGGAAACGAACTAACCATATTTGAAATATAAATGCCCTTTTCCATCAAAAATTGCAGGGCAGGAGCATGTCCGGTTTGGACAGCTACTTCGAGCGGGTTGGGCATCAACGTATCGATCATGAGTAAGATGACTGGTTTGAATGGCAGGTTTGGATTCATATCGTTTTCATCCTTATTCATTTTTATGATTCGACCGATGGCAAAACGGCTCATTTATTAATTACAATGCTTTCAAATTAACTTAGAGATTACTTATCGACCGATATTTATTCAAAAATAAATTGGCTAAAACCTTGTAGCCTAAATCATTGGGATGAACTTCATCTGCCAAAAGGTGCGGTTTGTTTAAAAAAGAACCCATTGGATTGATAGTTTCTACGCGAAAATGCTTTGCCGTTTCCTCATATACTTTGTTTATCTTTTGAATTAATAAATTAGCCATGTTATATAGGCTGTGATCGGTATGGCCCGGATTATAAAGTCCCATTAAGAATATCTTCGAGTTTGGATTCGTTTCAGTAATATTTTGGAGTATACGCTTCAAGTTTTGCTCTAGCGATCGAACCGTTCGAACATATTCTAAAAAAGTTGCATTGTTTCGGTAGGCACGAATCATATCGTTTCCGCCAGTAGTAATCGTAATATGAGTTGCTCTCTTTAATAAATCGCGGATTTTGGAATCAGTAAGAAATTCAAGCAATTCCCCGCTGCACCTGGCTGATTTGCCATAATTCATGTACTCACATTCAATTGTTTGTTTGATTGCATCAAAAAATAAGGATGTAAATGACTTGTCATGCGCAGAAGCTCCCACTCCCTCAGTAAGAGAATCCCCCAAGGCAAGATAAAAAACTCGATTTTCCATTTGGTTCTCCTTTGGTACACATAAAAATGAGTCATAGTGACTTTTATATTTTGGATCATATTTTATTTTTTTATTGAATGTTTTAAAAGGAATTATGGGTTTTTCCTTAGCAATTCATGGGAGAAAATAGTTTAAAGCGCTTTTTAAATAGGAACAAGGCTAATTAAATCCAAATTACGTTTAATTTCTTGCAGGTTTATAAATCAGAATAAAACGCCTTAATGATACAAAAAATAGTAAAAAATTTAAGGAGTTGTGGCTGTGAAAAAATTTTTGCTAATGATACTCTTACTTTCCCTGCCTCTTTCAGGTTGTGCTGGGAATAATCAAAATGCAGATGAAGCGGAACTGTTAAACCAGACAAATCCGCATCCGAGAGTCCAACAAATTAAGGCAGGGTCAAACAATCCTAACGGACAGGATGTATTACCATCGGAAACCGCCCATGGAAACCATACAATCGATTCGATTGGATTTCTTGAACCCATTGATCCAAATGCAGCTGTTTCAGAAGTAAACAAAGTTGGGAAGCATTTGTCTTATGTGGCTTTTTTCAGTTATAGGGCTAATCCCGACGGAAGTTTGATTCCACTTAATGATGAAGAAGCACTTTCTGCAACCCGGAAATCTGGCTCCACGCCAATGATGGTTGTTACCAATTTTTCTGAAGGGAATTTTTCTCCGGATATTGCCCATACGATTTTTACGGACAAAGCGGCATCTAAACGGTTCATTCAAGGTGTTATTCAAACCATGAAAGATAAGGGTTACGAAGCTTTAAATATCGACTTTGAACATATTAGAGCTGAGGACCGGGAACTATATAACGGCTTTCTAGAAACAATCCTGCCTCAGGTTCGAGAGGCTGGGTTCACGGTTTCAACTGCATTAGCTCCAAAAACAAGTGACGAACAAAGCGGACCATGGCATGGTGCACACGATTATAAACGCCATGGGGAACTTGCGGATTTTGTGATTTTAATGACGTATGAATGGGGATGGTCTGGCGGTCCTCCAATGGCGGTATCTCCAATCCCTCAAGTAAGACAAGTAATAGATTATGCGGCTTCTGTCATACCTCGGGAGAAAATCGTGATGGGCTCCCCTCTTTACGGTTATGATTGGACATTACCATATGTAGAGGGCGGTGAATTTGCCAAAAGAATAGCACCGCAGGATGCAGCTGACCTTGCGGTTAAAGAAGGGGTAACCGTCCAATTTGATAACGAATCACAAGCCCCTTTTTTTAATTACACAGACGACAACAATCAAAAACACGTGGTTTGGTTTGAAAATGAACAAAGTGCTCAGGCTAAATTTAATCTGATAAAAGAATACGGTCTGCGTGGGGTTGCTTATTGGGTTTTAGGTGAACCGTTCCCGCAGAATTGGACGATTCTTGAAGATCAATTTACTATTAGAAAACATAATCAATAAAAAACGCTAAAAACGAGTCTGCCGAAACGGTTTCAGCAGACTCGTTTACTGTATTGGTGAATCTGTACAGATTAGCTAGCTTTCGATATTTAAATGAAATGTATCTCATAAATTGAATAAAGAGGGAAATATTAAATGAACAGGAAAGAATTTTAGATTATAGAAAGTGATTTAGAGGGGTATTGCCATGAAAGATAGATCCATTTTGCATTTGATAACCATTTCTGGATTAGTTGGTTCGTATTTGGCATTTAGAAAGGGTTCGATCAAAGACTGGTTTCTTGTTTATCTATTTAAAGGAATTATTTCAAGTTTGATTGATACACCAATCGCAAAGAATAAATTAGTTCAATACCCAACAAGATACTTTTCCCGCTCTTATGATACGAACATTATATTTGATTATATTGTTTTCCCGATGGTATGCGTAGTTTACAGCCGGATAACCAATAAAATGAAGGGATTAAGCGCAATCTTAAGCGTTTTTTTCCTTAGTATTCCAATGACATTAGTTGAAGAATGGCTTCAAAGAAAGACAAAATTAATAAATTACAGCAGACAATGGAATTGGCTCAACACTTTAATCTATCTCACACTGACATTCTGGTCCTCAAGAGTCTTTGTTACTTCAGTCCGATTTTTTGATAAAAAAAGAAACAAACAATCAGAATCCAATAGCTCTCAAAATCCAAACCAAAATATATCTGGATGATAATTTTTACTGCTTTGAATTAGACACAGCAATACCTGGATAAAGAAAGACAGCCAATTCATATCGGCTGTCCCTTTTTTACTTCTCTTTTTCTGCTTTCGTGTAAAAACCGCCTCTATACTCTACAGGTTTTTTTACTGGCTTATCGTTTGGTTTCGCATTTACATCTCTTGGATTTTTTCCTTCAGTCACAATACCCCTCCTTTGATGTTTATTCATTTTATTATCTGCTGTTGTCAATCAGCCTAGTCATTTTGTTAAAGAACAAAATTTTGACCGATAGAACGGGATGTTGACTTGTAGAAACCAGGTTTGACTCATAGAACGAGATTTTGACCCGCAGAAACGGATTTTGACCGGTAGAATCCTAATTTTGACCCGTAGACACACCGATTAGACTCATAGAACGCAATTTTGACCCGTAGAAACTAATTTTGACCGATAGAACAACATTTTGACCCGCACTACCATTTTTTCACTCGAAAAAGCTTATTATCCTTAAGCGAAAACCTACCCACAATCGTGAATTTGATAATTTGCTGTTTCTACCGGTCCTCGACTACAATATACGACACCCGAATCGGGCCATGGACACCAACAACAAGATTATACTCAATATCAGCACTATTACTCGGACCAGAGATAAAATTAATACAGGAAGCAATCGTTTGTCCTGTCTGCATTCTTCTTTCAATTTCTTGTGCTGCTTGCGTAAATCTTGGAACGATCGTGCTTTTAGGAATAATGGCAATAAAGGTTGTTGGCAATAAGCTGATGGCTCTTGCTTTGTTTTTATTATTTAAAATGACAACCGTTCCCGATTCTGCCAATGTTATATCACTAAACATAATTCCGATATTTGCTTTTTCAGCTATTTCTATATTTTCTTTTCCCAGAGATGGGTCCCATTTGTGTACATTTTCCTGTTCTAACAACATCCCTAGTCCAAATCCGAAGAAGCGTAGGTCTTCTGCTGTTACAATTGGCCCGCCGCCATATGCTTCTATCTGCCTTTTTAGCGTTTTTTCAATAGACGCAGCATTTGTGACAAAAACTTCTGTATGAATCCGTTCGCAGGCGCGGATCAGCTCCTCAAGAAGCTGATCAGGAGTCATTTTCGCAAATACCTTCAGCTGGGGCTGATACTGTTTTTCAGGTCTGGTGACCTCCTTTTTCCGTTCACGCCCAAGTTCACCTGCTATATGGTTTAAAAAATTCTCTCGATTATAAATCATTCCTCTAGTCATGAACTTGCCCCCCTTGCCTGTGAGTGTCAAACCATTTCCGGAAATTCTCTGTGCTTGGTGCGGGGAAATCACGGCTTTCTGACCAGGCTTTTAAGGGTCCTGCTCCCTTTGACATGATTCCATCCTTACTTAAAGGTTTCGAAATCACAGGCGCTGATTTCACAGTCGTTTGATAGAGGGATGGAGAAGAGACAAGCATGCCGAACCATTTCATTAAAAATTTTTCACCCACCCCAACGTTACCTTCTCCAGCCACAATTCGCTCACGATGTCTAACCAGCAATTCGTGAAGCGGAATTTTTACTGGACAAGCCTCTGTACACGCTCCGCATAAACTTGAGGCATACGGCAACTGATCGTACTCTTTGTACCCGCCTAGGATTGGGGAAAGAACAGCACCGATCGGTCCTTGATAAATCGAACCGTACGCATGGCCGCCAATCTGGCGATAAACTGGGCAAACATTGACGCAAGCGGCACAGCGAATACAATGTAATGCCTCCTGAAACTCTGTTCCGAGAGCTTTGGAGCGACCGCCATCCAAAATCACCAAATGAAAATCGTTCGGTGCATCGACCGCATCTCCCTCAAGATTCGGTGAAACTGCGGTTACATAAGTAGATATTTTTTGACCGACAGCACTGCGGCATAATATACTTACGATTACATCCAGATCGGCCCATGTTGGGACAATTCGCTCCATTCCCATCACACTGATTTGTGTTTTCGGCAGAGACGTTACCATATTCGCATTGCCTTCATTGGTCACAAGTGTTACGGTACCAGTCTCAGCCACCGCAAAATTGCAACCTGTAATCCCGACATCTGCATGCAAAAACTTATCACGCAATACCTTCCTCGTATAGGCGGTTAATTCAGCAGGATTCTCTGTACCTTTATAGCCAATCTTTTGCCGATACGTATCTCGAACCTGTTCCTTATTCTTATGTAAAGCAGGGGCAATTATATGAGACGGCCGGTCTTCATCGATTTGCAAAATATATTCCCCAAGATCTGTCTCGATCACTTCACAGCCCAAGTTTTCCAGTACTCCATTTAAGCCAATCTCTTCGGTAACCATCGATTTTGTTTTCACAATCGTTTTTGCATTTTTTTGTTTAATCACAGATTGTATGTATTGATTTGCGTCTTCTGCTGTCTGGGCAAAAAACACATGACCCCCGAGTTCTGCAACCTTTTCGCTAAGCTGCTCTAGGTAAAAATCAAGATTCTCTAGTGTATGCCTGCGGATTTCTGCACCTGCATTACGCCACTCTTCCCAATCTCCAAAATTTTCATCTGCGGTCGTTGCCTGAATCTTTCTCGATCGTAAGCTATCCTGAGCAGAAGAGATTGCCTTCCGCATAAAATTGTTTTGCAGCTCCTGCTCTACATGATCATGAAAGGGTTTATCCCCAATTTTTATCGACATCTCACAGCCTCCAGTCGTACATGGAATCGGTATGACCATCCGTTGGCTTAGCAAACTTATACTTGTTGATTCAAAATCTCGGCAATATGCTTGATCTCAATCGGTTTTCCAAGACGATTCACCCGTCCCCTGATATTCATCAAACATCCATTATCCGCTCCGATCAGCACAGTGGCCTCCGTATTTTCTATATGACGGATCTTCTCATCAACCATTTGTTCTGATATAGGAGACATTTTGACTGAAAATGTTCCGCCAAATCCGCAGCAATCATAGCTATTATTTAGTGGTACTAATTGTAAATCCTTTACATGGTTTAGAAGTTTCATAGGAGCATTTTCCACACCGAGAAGCCGTGTCATATGACAGGAGGAATGATAGGTTGCTTTTGCAGGGTAGGTTGCTCCCACATCTTCTACCTTGAGAACGTCTACGATAAATTGAGTGAATTCATAGGTTTTTCCCGCCAAAGCCTGGGCTCTTTCCCGCCATACCATGTCATCTTCAAAAAGTGTTTTGTATTCATGGAACATCGACGCACAAGAACCAGACGGTGATACTACATAGTCAGACTGCTCAAATGTTTTAATCATATGCTTGGCTGCCTTGATGGCCTCTTTCCGGTAGCCGCTGTTATAGGCAGGCTGCCCGCAGCAAGTTTGAGCTTTGGGAAAATCGACCTCACAGCCCAATCGCTCCAGTACCTCTACAACATCCTTTCCGATATTCGGAAAGAATACCTCTCCCAGACAGGTAATAAATAAGGATACTTTCACCTTTTCACACCCTTCCTATAAAGAAAACTTGGCTAGCGTCAAGCCGGTAGGCGCAGACGATTGCCTAGTTGCACTTATACTTTTTTCCTAAAAATTTTGACTGCGTCGAATTTGCATCATCGTTAAAATTTTATAGATTCAAAAGTGTGAATAAGAGAAGGAGAGCCTCGTTCCCCTTCCCTGTTTTATTACTATGTCAGCCATTCACTAGACTATGCACCTAAGTACGCTTCAACAATCCGCGGATTTTCTAATAATTCCTTCGCATTTCCTTCCGCAGTGATCTTCCCAGTTTCTAATACGTAGCCATAATTGGCAATTTTCAAGGCCAGTCTTGCATTTTGTTCAACCAGCAAAATAGTTGTCCCAGCTTCGTTAATTTCTTTAATCAACTTAAAAATGTCAGCAACTACAATCGGCGCAAGTCCCATTGATGGTTCATCCATTAACAAAAGCTTTGGTTTTCCCAGTAAGGCCCGGGCAATAGCAAGCATCTGCTGCTGACCCCCAGATAAGGTTCCCGCGAGCTGATTTTGCCGTTCCTTTAAAATCGGAAAGCGTTCCATCACCGCTTCGATGTCTTTTGCTATTGTCTTGTCCTTCCGGTGATATGCACCCATATCGAGGTTTTCCATAACAGTCATATCAGCAAGCATCGCTCGTCCCTCAGGTACAAGAGCAATTCCCTTTCGGATCAGCTGATCGGGACGTAATCCTGTCACATTATCACCGAGGAAATGAATCGTTCCATGCTTAGGTTTTAATAAGCCTACAATTGTTTTCATCAAGGTGGACTTCCCGGCACCATTTGCCCCGAGAATCGTGACAATACTTCCCTCTTCCACTTGAAGGTCAACACCTTTTAAAGCCTGGATATTTCCGTAAAACGTCTGTACTCCTGAGACATTAAGCAATTTCATCATCTCCCTCCGAACCGAGGTAGGCTTCAATCACTTCTGGATTGCTTTGAATTTCCTTTGGCACTCCTTCAGCAATTTTCTTGCCAAAGTTCAAAACAGCAATTCGGTCACATGTTTTCATAACAAGCGGCATATCATGCTCGATTAACAATACCGTAATCCCCATCCCCCGAATCTTCAAAATCAGCTGATGCAGCTCTTCTGTTTCGTGTTCATTCATGCCGGCAGCAGGTTCATCTAATAAAAGCAGAATTGGATCACTGGCAAGCGCCCTCGCAATTTCCAGTCTTCTTTGCTGTCCATAGGCAAGATTTTTAGCAATTGTATCTTCTTCATGTAGTAAATGGACGGTTTCTAATAAATTCCTAGCTTTCTCCTGGATTTTCTGTTCTTCAAGTTTTTGTTTTTTGGTACGGAATACACTGCTCCATACACCCGATTTTGTTCTGGCATGAGTGCCCATCATTACGTTTTCCAAGACCGTCATCTCTGAAAACAGCCGGATATTTTGGAACGTTCTGCAAGTCCCTTTCTCGGTAATTTGGTGTGTCTTTAACCCTGTAATTTTCTCTCCAGATAAATAGATTTCGCCAGATGTGGGAGTTAGCATGGCGGTAATCATATTAAACATCGTCGTTTTTCCGGCACCATTCGGTCCAATCAGTCCGAAGATTTCTCCTTTCTCAATGGAAAAGGTAACCTCCGACAATGCCGTTAATCCGCCGAATTGCTTACTGATCTTGTCCACTGCTAATACCATGTGACCGCCCCCTTCTAGCTAGCAAACGCCTTTTGAATCCACGAATCATATGCTGATCAATAATTCCTTGTGGCCGGTAATACATCATAGCTACTAACAACACGCCATAAATCATATAGCGATACTCACTAATCGGCCGCAAAATCTCAGGAAGCAAGGTTAAGAAAAATCCGCCAAATACCGCACCAGCTACCACTTCACTTCCGCCAAATACCGTATATACTAATGTTTCAACCGCCCGCTGATAAGAAAAATCCTCTGGACTGATAAAAGACATGACATGTGCATACAAAGCACCGGCAAGTCCTGCAAAAAGTGCGCCCTGTGCAAAAGAAAGCACCTTGTAATATGTAACATTGACTCCCATAGAAGCAGCGGCATTTTCATCCATTTTTATCGCGGAAAATGCCCTTCCTACACGAGAGCTGCTTTGCCTTACAAAAAAGAAGATTAATAAAATCACAACTAAAAGAAGCACCATAAAAATAGAAAGAAAAACGACTTGATTTTTTTGTAAACCAATCATATCAGCTGAAAAGCCTATTTTTTCAAGGCTGGCATATATTTGATTTCCCAATTGCGGGATTCTAGATATTCCAATCGCGCCATTCGTTACAGATTCCATGTTGACGAGGATCACACGGACAATCTCGCCAAACCCTAATGTAGCGATCGCCAAAAACACGCCTTGTAATCGAAGAGCAGCAACTCCAATTAGTATACCGATGATTCCTGCGAGTAAGGGACCAGCCAATATGCCAATGATGATCGGTATTTCATTGTTCGTTGTTATGAGTGCAGTTGTATAGGCACCAACGGCCATAAATCCGGCCGTTCCCAGTGATAGTTGGCCAGATGCAAGTGTCACATAGATACTTAATCCAAGAATGACATTAATAAGGATAAATGATGCCACTTGCAGATAATATGGATTGAGTAATAGGTCCAGCATGGACTCACCCCCTTAAATAATCATGCTGCTTTTTTCCCATAGATTCCTTGTGGTCGTACTAACAAAATAATAATGATCATGACAAAGGCAATTGCGTCACGATAGCCTGAATATCCGACCGTAACAACAAGCGTTTCCGAAATGCCAAGAATCATTCCGCCTACAACGGCACCTTTGACATTCCCCATTCCGCCTAAAATAATGATGGCCAACCCTTTTAAACCTATCGACAATCCCATTTGCGGATTGACGGAACTAAACGCCATCCCCACGAGAATACCAGCTATTCCACCGATTACAGAGGCCAGGACCACGGTAATGGTTATAATTCGCTTTACGTTCACACCTAGAAGACTAGCAGTCTCTAAATTTTCAGCGGTGGCCCGCAGCGCTTTGCCGCCTTTTGTTTTTAAGAGCCAATAAGATAGAGCAATCATAAGCGCAATCGAAATGCAAAAAATTACAATTTGCACTAAGTAGATATTGACCGATCCAATCGTAAAACGAATTTCTGAAAAACTGTTTGTAACCGGCTGGTTTCCGGATCCAAAAATTTTATCCGCCAAGTTCTCCAGTAAAATTGAAACACCAATTGTGCTGATCAAAAGGGCGAGGTGAGACACACCTTGCTTTTCCCGGAGAGGACGCAACGCAAAAAATTCGAGCAGCCACCCCATGATGGCAGTGACGACAATGGCTACTGCGAATGCGAGCCAAATTGAACCCTCTAACGTACTGGTGATGACCACTCCCATAAAAGCCCCAAACATAAAAATTTCCCCATGGGCCATGTTAATAATCCCCAGTACTCCGAAAACGAGCGTGAATCCGAGAGCAACAATAGCATAGATACTTCCTGTCGTAATCCCATTGATTAGTTGTTCGAGTAACATGAATCCACATCCTTCTCCTGCCATTTTCTTAGTTAAAGGCTGTTTTCGCATACTTTGTTGATTTTAATGGAGACAAATATATCCGTTCCATTTCGCTCCAGACACAAGATTCCCCGGGGAGGTGGCCTGAGCCTCCTCGGCTTTGCCTGCGGGGTCTAGAGGCTCACTCTACTTCCCGCAGGACAAGGAAGGCTTCGGCAGCATAAACATCGCACGAAGAAAATGCGAATGCATTTTATGAGGACTCGGGGTGTCTTCCGCTCCATTCCACTACAATTTAAAAAATATATTCATGCAGCAACAATCTTTACGAAAACAGCCAAGTTAAAAGAAACACTCATGGCGGCACATTGGTTTGGCCGCCATGGTTTAATTTATTGATAGGAATATTTAATGTCTTAAAATATTTACGATTTCACCTTTAAAATCATCCAAAGTATTACTCATAAATTCCAAATGCACCATCTTGAATAGTCAGAACGATTGGATCCATGACCACATCGCCTTCTTCATCAAAGGAAATCGTGCCAAGTACACCTTCAAAATCTTTTGTCTCAGCTAAGGCATCGCGTAATTTATCCCGATCCGCTTCTCCAGCTTTTTTCAAAGCTTCTGCCACGATATAAAGTCCATCATAGGCTTGGGCAGCAAATTGGTCTGGTTCCTTGCCATATTCCTCTTTGTAGGCTGTAACAAACTCCTGAACTTTTTCACTTTCATTACCCGTAAACCATGGTGTGGCGACAATCAATCCGTTTGCGGCATCACCGGCAATTTCAATCACTTGTGGTGAGTTAAACCCATTTCCGCCTACAAAAGGAACATCGATCCCAATGTCACGGGCTTGCTTCATAATAACGGCACCCTCATTGTAAAGAGCAGAACATAATATGAGGTCAGGAGCCAAATCTTTAATTTCCGTTAACTGTGCTTTATAGTCGGATTGACCCTTTTGGAATGTTTGGGTTGTGACGATTTCCAGACCCAAATCTTCTGCTGCTTGTTTCATAGAGTCATAGCCAGCTTTCGTAAAGACATCATCATTTCCATACATAATGGCTACTTTTTTCACCCCGAGCTTTTCAACAGCCTTTTGTACTGAGGCTGGAATAGCCAATGATTCTGGGATTGAATCTCTAAAGACATAATCTCCGATTTCTGGAATACCTTGGGCAGTTGTTGACGTTCCCAAAATTGGCACCCCATTCTGATCAGCAATCGGTCCAACTACTTCCATTTCGGTACTCAATGTCGGTCCGATGATCGCCGTTACATTCTCAGAGTTAATCAGCTTTTGCGCAGCAGATAGCGCCTGGTCTGGTGTACCGGCAGAGTCTTCAATCACCAGCTCGATATGGACCTCTCCCTCTGCATTAATTTCTTTTTGGGCCAATTCCAGTGCAGAAGTAATCGCCTCACCATAGGCTGCACCAGGACCTGTTATGTATGAAATCACACCAATTTTGGCAGATACCCCAGATCCGGAGTCACCGCCTGTTTCCTCACTGCCTCCACATCCGGCTAGTACAACCATAACAATAATAAGAACAATGAAGCCTTTTACAAATCGTTTCATAGATAGCCTCCTAGGTTAATAATCTTTAGAACTTTCAGATAATCAAAAATTATAAATTACTTATTAATATATTGCAAGAGAATTTGATGCAGTTAATGTAGGTATTTTGTAAATAATACGCGATATACAACGATCTAAATAGAATGCCTGTCACGTCCAGGATATTATCGAAAAAAATAGCACCAGTGATGTCAGGTTCACTGGCGATTTGATTGAGATATTTAAGGAGGTAAAGGTGGAAAGAACAGAAAATCTCTTTCAAGCAGGAATTATTAAACATCTTAGGGGAAATATTTAAATATCCATAAACAACCTTTAGCTAGTAATACTAAGCGTTTATTTATAGGTGAAAGAGGTCCTACGACCATGCAGTCAGCTCATAACGACATAAAAAAATATGCAAAACTGGTCGGAATCCCACTTGAGAAAGCTCACGTTTAAGGCACCTTTTCTGGCTAAATCCCTGGTGTTCCAATACAGGACATATCAAAACTAATAGGCCATACCAGTATTGAAGTAACCAAGATATAATTAGAGAAACCACAATCCCATTATGTTGGATTGATTAATAAATTGTAGGAGATTGGGGGATATAGTCCTTGATTAAGGCTAGGAAGTTGTTACCTGAAAATAAAAAAGCATTGTATCGTTAGAATGGAAACAAATAATTTTTTTTTCACGTCTTATTATGTAAGGAGGGGTAAAAATGAAAAAGGTTTTTATATTAATTTTACTATTATTGACTTCTTGCCAAACAATTGATCCTAATGCAATAAAACTAAATGATGTTCTTTCATCGTTTGAAGAACAACAAATAACTCTTAAAGAAATTAAAATTAGTGGAAGAGACTTATTTGGAATGAAACTTAATGGAGTTAGACCTTACTCATACGAATTAAATGATAAACTACTACTAATTTATATTTATAACTCTAATAACGAGCGTAAAAAAGGGTTACAAGAATTCCGAAATAAAACGGCAGATACAAATGTAGCTTCATTTAAACTTTATGAAGTTGAGAATGTGTTAATTTTTTATGTATATGAAAGAGATTTAAATGTTCATATTGAAGAAAAAATGAAAAAAGTTTTACCTAAACTAAAAAATCTTTCGTTAAAAGAATATGTCAATCCTAGCTAATTACCTGTGGTTACCGCTAGTTTGAAAATAAAATCAGGGGATAACGGCGAAGCAGGTCATTCTGATGGTCGGTAAGTCCTATCATTTTCTGAACAAAATTTGATAGTGTTTGTTTCCTTGTTATATCCCAAACAAAAACCAGCACTCTCCAAGTTAAAAGTCCATAAAAAAAGGAACCAGTCATAAAAACTGATTCCCATTTTAATCACTACTTTTATAAGGCCAATTAATTGCCCCATTCTAAATACCAGCTTTTTTGCTGATTACCATAGCCTTTTTATCTACACCATTATTTTCCCTTGGGTTTTTCCTCATTACCATTATTGCTTGGTTTATCTGTTGATGTCTTACCTACATCTGTAGTAAATCGGAAAATATCAGATTGTCTTGTTGCCCCATATTCGTCTGTGATGTTCATATACCAAAAATAGGTTTCATTTGGTCGCAAGCCTGTCCACTTCGTGGCAGCTTTCTCACCAGACGATACTCCTTCATCTGTGCCGATCAACTGGTCAGAATAGACATTTACACTGAAGTAATCTGTTGCAACACGTTTATTGATATCGATTAGTTGGTAATCTGCTGTAAAACTATCAACCCCTTCTTCATCAAAGAAGTTATAGTCATTTAGAATTGGAGAATAGGTGACAACATCCACCGTTTCATCAACAGGATTAAATGTCAGGTACCGGACATATCCATTTCCGCCATTTGGACCGCCCTGGTAGTCAGCAAGCATTTCTAGAACTTTTCTCGTGGATCCATCCTGATTAGGAATCTCAGTAACCCGAGTTGCTACCCCATGATAATGGCCACCCACAACCATTTTTACATTTTCGTTCGGCACAATGATTTGATCGAATACATTTTGTGACATATTTGAAAGGGTTGCACTGTATTCTAAGTAGGCATGCATCACTAAAATAGCATTTCGGTCGGAGTGCTTTTTCAGCGCTTCATTTGCCCATGCAATGGATTCTGGCGTATCTTCCAAGCCAAAGCCAAGGTAAAGAATAATGAAGTCATGACCGCCAAATGACAATAAATCATAGTGGTTCCGATTATTGTCCATGGAGCCGCCATACCACGGATTATCTTTATATCGATGTTCCCCAACCCATTTATGGTAATAAGAGTAGTCAATTCCATCGATAATACTATCATGGTTTCCACCAAGCACACCGTATGGAACGCCGGCATTATCCAGTTTTTGCAGGTTCCGGTCAGCTACCATCCATTGCTCATCACTGTTTGCCACATTTACGATATCCCCGGAATGAATCATATACTCAAACTTTCCATTATTATATTCGTCTACTATCCAATCACCTAAACCGTCCCAAATATAATGATAGCTTTCGGCATAATACTGGGTATCGGTTGCCCATAGGATGGTAAAAGGATCATTCGCATTTTTCACTTCGTCCTGTACCATTGCTTGAATTTTGCCAGCTTTAATGAAATGTTCTTTATCTACTTCCGCAGTAAGGACAATATCACTCTTATCCGCATTGCCTATGGCAGAATTCAAGGCTATCCATTTTTCTTCCAGGTAGTCCCAAGCATAAAGGGTCACCTTACGATCTGGGAAGGTTTTCCCTTTCCAATAAAGCTCGACTGTATCTCCAGCTGAAAGTTCCTCATCCACGGTTACCTCGAATCGGTGATATGGGAATCCCATTGTCGAATCATTAACTAGGTATTCACCATCTGCATAAGCTATTTTTGCCTGATCCGCTTCAGACATTTCATTTTCACCAGCAGCTTCAATCGTTAACGGAGGCTCTCTGTCCGCAATATTGCTAAATCCTTCGATTCCATCTTTTCTTGCAAAATCATACTTGCTTCCCTGATAAAAGGCTACATCCATTTTGTCCTGACTTGGATCGGTAACCTCTGCTTCTAATGTGACACGTCCAGGCTTTTCCGCCCCAAAATCAGCAGGAGCAACTTCAGCAGGCTGATTAGGTATTTCTGTATCGATCGTAAATTCTACCGAATACGATGATATATTACCTGCACCATCATAAACCGTCACATGTAATGCATGATCTCCAGCAGCAAGCTCAGCAGAGGAGGTCTCATAAGGCAATGTGATGATTTCTCCGTTTAATGTTGCTTCCACATTGGAAATGCCCGTCATATTATCCGCTGCTTCTACATCAAATACGAAATGACCCTTAAGCTTTTCCTTATCCGTTATCATTTTTCCATTGGAATAAGTAATCCCTTCAATGACTGGGTCTGTATTATCGATGGTAATTTTCGCAAAATCAGCTTGCGCACCATTTCGATTTAACTGAAGTTCATAAGTTCCATCCTCATATGCTGTTGTATCAATTTGTGTATACTTAGCCGTTAATTTTTCATCTGGAAGGTTAAAGATAAAGTCACTCTTCATCGGCTTTGTAAGGTTTGTATTCGTTGGTGCACTGCCATCCCCTAAAACGTAATATACATTTTCACGGTAAGGCAGAACCGTTTGCTGCAAATTACCTAAATAATTTCGAACGCTCTGAGGCTTAACTGTGGTTCCATCAGGTAAGACAAGATGGACATTCATCACTTCAAAATCATCAAAATTAGTTTTATTAAAATGCTCATCATGAATATCTAAGTCGTAAGGTACATTTTCGTTGCCTGAATGAATCGAGACGAGATGGTCTGATATAAAATAATCAGGAGGCATATCATAGGTGTACCATACTCCATCTACATAACGCGGTAAAATCCTTGTAAAGTATTCCCTTTCTCCAGCAGGATTTTTTGCACTTGCCGATGCTTGATAAATGTAGTCAATTCCTCCAGCCTGGAACCCTAATTGAACCTTGCCTGGTAATGCAGGTGTCGTTTCAAGCTCCTGATCATTGAGGGAAATAACCATGGTATCATTTACAGATTCACCATATGCGTATAATCCAACCTTACCGCTAACCATATCTCCATCAGCTAATGATAAGCCAACTTCTGGGAGCTCAATTCCGATTGCTTCTTCAATGACCGTCACCTGATTACCGCGTGAATTATAAGGAACCTTTGTCACATTGCCACTAGCGTCTTCTGTAATTACCATATAACGATATGCACCCAAGTCAGTGATATTTATTATGGCTTCATATACATATTTACCGTCGACTTGTTCTGTTAGGCTCATATCAACCTGAGTGGTAAAGTCTGTTAGCTGATCTTCAGCAGTGCCATACACTAACTGTGCTTTTGACAATGCTTCATTACTTGTGATTGTAATCTTATTATCTGTTCCTGCCTGCATTTGATAAAACGGCTGATCATGTTCAATCATTGGAGCAGCCACATCTCGACCGGGCACCGCAGGAACTTGTCCTTTATCAATGCTGCCAGGATTAGAAAATGCTCTTGTACCCGTACGAACCATTGCTGTACCTGATTCAGGGTAACGATAGAGAACTGCACTATTTCGAATATCATTAACCATCCTGTCCGGGCTGCCGATACTTGATGCATCATACCATGCTTCCACGATCATATCATTTAAGCTATCTGTGCTTGAAATGGCTAAACCGCGATGCAAAGAGTTTGGCAAATTAAAATCGGATGAATCTTTATTATCGTAAAGAACAACTGTATTCTCTGCCACTGTTGAATTGAAATGAATATTGAAATCCTCTACAGTTGTATACCCATCACGGACCGCTTCTTTTGCAAACCAAATGATACCTGTGCGATATGGCTCAATGGCTGTATCTTGTGTGATTGTCCATTTTTTAGGTGCTGCAGAATGATTAGGATATAGATAAAAAATGGTATACCCATTTAAATTTAATACCTCATCGGAGTTGTTATAAACTTCCATGAATTCATACTGGTTCCCGCTGCCTTTACGATAATCCCCAGCTGGATTTGGGGTGAGTTCGGTAATTAAAATTTCTGGGGGACCGCTGCCTTTTGGATCATTTACGACGGTCTCATAGATTTCAGTCTGAATCATCGCTTCGCCATCATTGGCTTCTATAAAGTAGTGAATCACACCCGCTGAAATTGAATCAGCAGGAATCGTATACGAATACTCGTGATTTTGCGTTGCTTCCACGCCTGCTTCTGTAAATTCACCGTATGGATTCAAACGGTAAAACAATTTCACCTCTAATGAATCACCATCGGCATCATCTACCGTAAAATCAACCGTAAAATCTGTTCCAGTTTGAATCGAGCTTTCCGGATCATGTGTAATGACTGGCTTTACATTTGATGAGGCGACAAGCTGTTCTGCATTGACCGTACCAGGTGTTGGATCGCCTTTTCTCAGATAAGCAGCAACCGTTACTCCTTCCTGTGGAACACGTGTATGAAAACTTTTCCCATCAGATACATCATCACCTGTAAATCTTATTTCACTGATGATATTGTTATTATTGTCCTTACTTGTAAGATAGAAGCTTCGATCACTGCTATTAGGAAGTCCGTCCTGATTGCGAACTTTAAATACCGGTACATTTTCGGGAATTTGATGGTATGCTCTGAAATCTGCTTCTGATAATTGTGCAGCATCCCCCGTAATCGAAGAGTGTGTTCGTTCCACCCATAATACAGCTGGACTGTTTGCAGGTATAATCACGTTTTGATCATTTGCATCGTCCGCAGCGGTTACAGCTAAATCCTTGGTGCCTGTTCGCCAATCATATCGAATTTTGTATTGACTATTAAAATCAAGCTCGTTATTACTATTGTTATAGATTTCGACAAACTCGAATAAATCATTCGATCCTGCCCCATTGATATGGCTATTATCTTTGTCGTTAGGATATACTTCCGTAAAAAGAATCAAATAGTCTGGCTGCTCAACAGGATCTTGGGGTTGTTCTTCCGGAACCTCTTCTTCTGCAGAAGCAATAATCTTTGCTTGAAACGTATCGGATTGAACAGAAGCCGTTCCATCACTTACAGTCATATAATAATCAATAACACTTCCACTGATTTCTGTTCCTGAAATTGTATAAGAAAAGACGGCACCTTCTAGTGACATATCCACTTCTTTATATTCTAAAGTAGCATCATTTCGATAAAATAGATTAATAGTAAGAGGATCTTGATCCGCATCTTCAGCGGTTGCGGTTATAGTTAAATCTGAACCTTCCTTTACTGATTCAACAGGACTATGTATAATAGCCGGTTCATTGTTACTCGCGGGAATGAGCTGCTCTTCATTTACAGCCCCTGCAGTTGGTTCCGCTTTTTTTGCAAAGCTAGCTACTGTGGCACCACTTTGCGGAGCCCTTGTATGATAGCTTAAGCCGTCCCCAACATCCTCACTTGTATAATGGACATGGCTAATAATGTCAGCATTATTTTCATTATTTGTAATGTAAAACCCTCTGTCGGTATTATTCAGCCCATCTTGCCCGCGCAGGATAAAGATAGGCACTTCAGCCGGAATATGATGATATTCTCTAAAATCTTCCTCCGTTACCTCTGCTGCTGCACCGGTAATGTTAGAGCTTGTCCGCTCTACCCACAAAACAGCCGGACTATTTGCAGGAATGATGACGTCAGCATTGGCTGCATCATCGGCAGCAGTTACGGTTAAATCTTTACTATTAGATAGATAATCATATCTGATTTTATAAAGACTATTAAAATCTAAATCATGATTTGTCGTATTATAGATTTCCACGAACTCAAATAAATCATTTTCCCCTGCTCCATCTATATGACTATTTGATTTGTCATTCGGATAAACTTCTGTAAAAATAACCGGCATATTATTTTCTATGATATTCTGCTCACTGGAATCGCTAATCGCATTTGCGGTTTGTACAAATGGATTGAGTACGATTACCAAGCAAAGAATTATAGAAAGGATTCGTTTCATTCTCCTGCTCTCTCCAATCTCTTAAAAAATAGGGCTACAGAAAATGACAAATTAACTTGCAAATTTCCTTCAAATCCCCCTTTATTCTGGAATTTCCATCAAGTTCTGTAATTAAATTCAGTGTAATTTTCAAATATTAACGGATGGTTACGACTCTGTTTATATTTATTTAGCAGGTGTAAAGAGGGATTTACATAAGGATGTTTCTGAGGAAAATAGAGGCTCTGCGATAGTTTGAAACATAAAAAATCCAACTAGAGACCTAGTTGGATTTTTTGTCTAACCCTTATTACTTAATCTTTATTCTTGTATAGAAATAGAAGCCATTATCTGCCTGATAGATCCAGTTCGAGTTAGTTACGAAAAATGTAAAGTTAACGTTTAAACCACTTCCGCCTCATAATCCTTCGCTTCTTCCACAAACAGCAGTCCAAGCTCATGATGCTCGCCTTCATAAAGGGCACGCTGGGCAAATCGCATCTCTCCGGCAAAGTTCAAAACCTCAAGCTTACAATACGCTCTGTTTTGCTGCAGGTAGTAGTAAAATTCCTCTGGTGTCTGGACAGAATGTCCATTTACTTTTGTAATCATTTCTCCAACTTTTAGCCCTAATTTTTCTGCGGGTGAAAAAGGATGGATACTTAAAATCACAAGACCCTGATTTCGAGCGGTGTACAAACTTGGTTTCGCTTCGTCTTTTATGCGCACTATTAACGCAATTGCTTCTCTGCCAATAATGGCTGCGCCAATGATGATATAGCTCACGAACAATCCGTAATGTGTCAAAAAGCTCGCTCCTGTAATCACAAGCCCTAACAGGAGGACATATTTCCCTTCTAATCGGGTTGCCACGTCTGTAAGGAGCCCTTGGAAACGTCTCCGATAGCCGATTGGTATTGGAAGGATGATGGGTACAAACATTTCCTGACCTATAGGGATAATTGGCCACCACTCCCATGGAGACGGCAGCTCACCGGGGACGAACAAAATCAGCGGGAAAAACCATAAACGATCGACTTCATGAACACCAATCATTCGGCCCCTTTTACTTTTTACAAGAAGAGGCGAAGTAAAAGCATCCCCATTTTTCAAAATGCAGAAGCCTTCAACCACCATTAACAGACCAAGTAAAAGCAAGAACGAAAGAATCGTACCGCTGTTCATTTCGATAGGAAATCCTAAAACAGGAATCTCCTCCATAAAGGAAGGCAAAATGGATGCAATGACGAATGCTCCGCCTAGTACATAAGCAGGTGAAAGAAGCTGATATTGCAGTGTAAAGGAAAGCAGAAAAAATAAAAGCCCCGCTATAACCATAACACCAGGTGAAACGGTAACGCCTAAAACAACCGTAACCAGCGAAAGAACTGCTCCCACTAGCAAGCTATATTTAAATGCCGTGCGCAGTTCCTGATAGCCATCAAAAATACGGCTATTAAACTGGGAACGTTCGCGCTTTACTCTCCGATACCCCATCAATACAGCATAAAAAATAACATAATAGAAAATAGGAATAATAAAAAAGATACCAATTGCCTGTAAAATCTCAACCATCCATTCACTAGTCACATGCGCTCACCACCCTCGAAATCTCTTTCGATGCTAATCTATTACTCTCTATTGTAGCAAATTAATAGAGAAAAAGAGGAAGTTTTTTAATTTTCAGGGAAAGAAATGTAATTTCTTTTTTGGTTGGTTGTACTGGCTCGGAACATGAAAAAGAATGAAACAGAAGAACCGTCCCTCTGTTTCAAAAAAATAGAACGTGCCGGTTAGACACGTTCTTTTATATCAAACTCCTATGGAGGAAGAACCTCTACTCTTTTTTGGCAATGACCTCTAAGGCCGTTTGCAGCTGAAGGTCATAGCGAGGGTCATTCGTTTTATCTATAACAGCTTTTTCCATAGCTGCAGCTGTACTCGTATCGATGACCCCTGTCATTCTCATTCCTTTTATTTGCTGGAAGGCTTTAACGGCAATTTCGGTTTGATTACTGAAATAACCGTCCGTTCTGCCAGGTTCGAAGCCTAAGCTATCCAATATTACCTGTGCATTTTTAACATTTTCATTGTTCATATCCCGTTGCAGCGGTTCTTCTAGCTGAATCGGATGAGTGTAGTACACTTCGGATTGTCCAATTTCTATGTTCGGTTCAATCCCTTTTCCATGAATCCAGTTACCATTTGGAGTTAACCATTTAAAGAGAGTCAGCTTTATGTTGCTTCCATCTCCCATTGGGACAGCCTGCTGAACAGTACCTTTGCCAAAGGTCTTTTCACCTACTAGTGTGTAGCCTTCTACCTCTTTTAAGGCTGCGGCTAATATTTCAGAGGCAGAAGCACTTCCTTTATTTATCAAAACAGCGACTGGGTAATTCTTCGCTTCTTTCTTATTAGAGAAGTATTGCATTTGGCTGCCTCTTCGTTCTTCAATTTGAACATAAGGCTTTGTATTGCTCACTAATTCCTTTAAGATATTTTCAACACTGGAGAGAAGACCTCCTGGATTTCCTCTTACATCTAATAAAAGACCATCGATTCCTTTTTCCTCAAAGGCCTTTAACTCTTCCATAAAATCTTCATCCGTATTTTCCGAGAATGAGGTAATTTCAATATAACCAATCGTTTTTCCGTTCTTCTCCAAGGTTTGAGCAAACACGGTTTCATTTGGAATCTCTGCCCGCTCTACCGGAATCTCAAGCGGTTTACTAAGTCCTTCCCGCTTAATCACAAGATTAACAACCGTCCCCTTTTCCCCTCTAATCTTTTCGGTTACATCATACAGGTCCATTCCCGATACAGTTTTTCCATCAACAGAGATAATTTCGTCATTAGGCTTCAAGCCAGCTTCTTCAGCAGGGGAATTTTTAAAAGGAGAAATGATATAAATCTTCCCTTCAATTTTACTAATTTCTGCACCAATGCCTTCAAACTCAGATTCTAAAGTGTTTGAGAACTGCTTGGTGGTTTCCTCATCCATATAGACAGAATAAGGATCATCCAAAGCCGACAGCATCCCCTGAATTGCCCCTTCAACCAGCTCTTCCTTTGGCACTTCCTCCACATAACCAGTCGAAATTAAATCGAAGGCACGCTGCACTTTCCGCAAACTATCACTTAATATGTATGGATCCGATTGGTTCGGTAAGGCATCTTCCTTTTCATCTTCAAAAAAGGGATTGGCCCCCAATAAGAACCCACCCGTTCCTGTCACAATGGAACAGGACAATGTAATCGCTAACCACTTTTTATTCTTCACTCGGGCTCCCCCTAACCTGCTTCATTCTGTTATGTAATCTGCCAACACGTAATAGTACAGGCACTTAGTCCAATATATGTACAGGCTTTTTAAATTATGAGACAAACTGCAGGAGAATTTGGCGGGGTTCGTATTTGACCGATTGGCACCTCGGGTTTGACCCGTAGAAATCTATTTTGACAGATAAAACTGAATGCTGACCCGTAGAACATAATTTCGACTGATAGACCCAAAGTTTCACAAACCACCCCCTACCCTCCCCTGAAATAAAAAAAGCCCTCCCCTATAAAATAGGAAAGAGCAAATTTTATAAAAGGCCGACTATTAAAGTCTGAGAACCATTACCCGACTTCTTCGGTGACCCTTTTTTCTTCAAGTGTCCGTTTAATCAGCGGTCCCCATTTTTCGAATTCGACTAAAAAGCCATCGTGACCAAAGATGGTGTCTACTTCGAAAAAGCTTCCGTCCGGAACCGCTTCAGTAAACTCTGCAATTCTTAATGTCTCGTATAACAGGTCGCCTTTAAACCCGAGAGCGAGGACTTTGGCTTGGATTTGGCGCGATGCTTTCTGCCATCCTCCTCTATCTCTGCCAATATCATGACTATTCATCGCGTGCAATAATCTTAAATAGCTATTGGCATCAAAGCGGTCCCGTAATTTTTTCCCCTGATAGATTAAATAGGAATCGATTTGATACAGAGTCGGTGAGCCCTCATCCCTTACCTCGCGCTCGAACCGTTTCGAAAATAGCTGCGGGGTTCGGTATGTGATCATTCCTGCCATTCTCGCAATCTGTAACCCTTTTAGCTCTGCGTCCTGCCGATAATAACCGTCATTCCAGTTCGGATCATTTTCAATCGCTTCAATCGCAATCCGGTTAAATGCCATCCCATAGTCACTAAGTTCAGGTGTAGCAGCTAAGACCACTAAATGATTCAAAAATGTAGGATATAAAAGCCCCCATTCTAATACTTGCATGCCTCCCAGAGAACCTCCTGCCACAGCATGAAGGGACTGAATCTTTAACTGATCCAATGCCTTTTTTTGAACCCGGACTAGATCACGAATGGTCAGATACGGAAAACTGCCTTGATAGGGCCTGCCTGTTTTCGGGTTTGTGCTCGTTGGACCTGTTGTTCCATTACATCCCCCTAGCACGTTGAAAGTGATAACCTGATATTCTTTTGTATCAATATAACCACCTGGACCAATCAGCCCGCTCCACCAACCAGGGTTCTCTTTTGTCCCAACCGCATAATGATTTCCTGTTAATGCATGACATACGAGAATAGCGGGTCCCCGAAAATTCCCTGCCCTCTCATAAGCCACCTCAACTGATGACAAACATTCACCCGATTCAAGGATAAAATCTCCGATCTGAACAGTATTCGTTTCATATTGGTAATCGAGCCTAGATTTCAAAAGGCATCAGCTCTTTCATAAAAGTAGTTGTATAAAAACGAATTACATCCAATGATTATTCCTCACGATCAGCCGCAACTTCAACTTTTGAAGACAGGCCAGTTGCCACGAAGATGGCCCGGTCTAAATCATGGATAATATCTTGAATAGATTCTATTCCCACAGATAGACGAATTAACTCTTCCGTTACGCCGGTTAATTTTAATTCTTCAGGACTCAACTGCTGATGAGTGGTTGAAGCCGGATGAATAATGAGTGACTTCGCATCGCCAACATTAGCCACATGAGACCAGAGCTGTACGTTATCAATCACTTTTCGACCAGCCTCTCTTCCCCCTTTAATGCCAAAGTTCACGATCGAGCCGAAACCTGTTCTGAAATATTTTTTCGCGACTTCATGTGACGAGTGCTGTTCTAACCCAGGGTAGGAAACCCATTCGACAGCTGGATGATCCTGCAGATACTGAGCTAGCTTCAATGCATTTTCCGTATGACGTTCAATCCGTAAATGTAAGGTTTCAAGCCCTTGCAGGAATAAGAAAGCGTTTTGCGGACTTAAGCAAGCACCTATATCCCGTAATAATTGGACTCTAAGTTTAATAGCAAACCCTACATTACCAACATCAGTCGCATATCGAAGTCCATGATAGCTGCGGTCTGGCTCAGTGAATCCTGGGAATCGCTCTGAATTCCAGTCAAATGTACCGCCATCAACTACAACGCCGCCAATCGATGTTCCATGACCGCCAATCCATTTCGTAGCAGAGTGAACCACAATATCGGCTCCCCACTTAATTGGCTGACAAGCAATTGGGGATGCAAAAGTGTTATCGACAATTAAAGGTACCCCATTGTCATGTGCTACTGCTGCTACTTTTTCAACATCAAGAACATGTAAGCTTGGATTCCCAATAATTTCTGCGAAGATCGCTTTTGTTTTATCAGTGATCGCGGCACGGAAATTTTCTGGATCGGTTGGGTCGACAAATTTTACATTGATACCGTATCGAGGCAGGGTAGCTGAAAAAAGATTAAAAGTTCCGCCATATAGATCAGAAGAAGCGACAATTTCGTCTCCTGCTCCGGCAATATTGAGGATCGCAAAGGCGATTGCAGCAGCTCCCGAAGAGGTTGCAACAGCTGCAGCTCCTCCTTCAAGCAAAGCCATTCTTTTCTCAAAAACATCCACCGTTGGGTTCATAATTCTTGTATAAATATTGCCTTGCTCCGCTAAAGCAAAAAGATTTTGTGCATGCTCTGTGTTTTTAAAAACGTAGGAAGTGGTTTGGTAAATCGGAACTGCGCGTGATCCTGTTGCGGGGTCTGGCTCTTGTCCACCGTGTAAAAGTAATGTTTCAGGCTGGTAAGCTTCAAATTCATTAGTCATTATCCATGTCCTCCTTTATTTTTATAAAAGTATTCCGATTTAAGAACTAGGATAACTTCCTACAGAGTGAACCCAACTTTTATGGTGTGTTTTTTTATTTTAGGGGGAACACATTCAAAAAGAAGTGAATGAAGAGGAATTAAAAAACCCTCTTCATAAGAAGAGGGATGATTACTCGAGTCCTCCTCTTATCTTTCAGATCCACTTTGATCTGTAGGAAGTAGCACCTTTTCAAACCGTTCGTTTGATGGTTGCCGGGCTTCATCGGGCCTAGTCCCTCCGCCGCTCTGGATAAGAGATATTCAATTAATGAGAAGCTAAAACGATAATTGCTCGTTTGAAGTGAATTATAGAGTAAAAGGTTTTACATCGTCAAGCATTTTTCTGTAAATTTTTATTTTTCCGCTAATTTCAATGCTTGCTGAAATGCATTCTCTATGTCAGAAAAATCCTCTATACCAACAGATATACGCACTAAATGGGACGTTATGCCTAATTTTTTCCGAACTTCTTTCGGGAGTGCCCGGTGGGAAGTCGCAAGCGGATAAGACACCGTAGTTTCTACTCCTGCCAGCGAAGGAACAATGGCAATCCAGGATAGGTTAGCAAAAAATAAACTCATATCAATCTCAGGCTTCAGCTCAACCGACACCATCGCGCCGTTTCCTTTTTCAGAAACGCTGGTCGGATAAAAAACTTTCTCAACGGCTGGGTGCTCTTGTAAAAAGGCAGCGAGTTTCTCTGCATTTTCACATTGCTGCCTCATCCGCAGCGCCATCGTTTTCAGTCCCCGACAAGCAAGCCACGCTTCAAATGGACTTACATTTGCACCCCATGTAACCACTTTTTGTTTCGCAAGCTCGACCCATTTTTTACTGCCGACCACTACCCCAGCCGTCACATCACTATGTCCGCCAATGTATTTAGTGGCCGAATGAATGACAATATCAATTCCTTTTTCAAGCGGTCTTAGTAAATAAGGGGTAGCGAACGTATTATCAACCATTGACGTCAGGTTATGTTTTTTGGCTAGCGTTACTAGGGTTTCTAGTGATTCCACACATAAAAAAGGATTCGTGATCGTTTCAGAATAAAGCAGTTTAGTGTTTGGGGTAATCGCCGCCTCTATTTGTTCAGGGTATGTAAAATCAACAAAAGTTACCTTAATTCCAATTTCCTTCAGCTGCTGCTCAAGGAAATGGTAGGTTCCTCCATAAACGTCCTCACTTGCTATAATGTGGTCTCCATTTTTACAAACTGCCAGGATTCCTGCCATAATCGCAGAAAGACCAGAAGAAGAAGCAACACCCGCCTCTGCATTTTCTAATAATGCGACCGCTTGTCCCAACTCATCCGTATTAGGGTTACCGTTTCGTGTATATAAGTAAGGAAGCTCACCTGTATAATGTGATTCTAGTTCCTCCAGGGTTTTAAAAGAAAACACAGACGTCTGATAGATTGGCGTGGTTTTACTTCGATTAATCGATGCTTGATCGATCGCAAAATGGACCGCTTTCGTTTCAAATGATTGAGACACTAGAAAAACTCCCTTCACTCTGTCTATGTACAATTGTTTTATTGCAGTATTTAATTGCACTCATTGTACATCTAATTCTGTGGCAATAACATAGTTTTTAAAAATTTAATAAAGGAAATCTTTAGGGTTTCGTGCATTCCTGCCTCGTTTTCGTGCATTCCTGCCTCGTTTTCGTGCATTCCTGCCTCGTTTTCGTGCATTCCTGCCTCGTTTTCGTGCATTCCTGCCGTCATTTCGTGCATTACCCCAACAATTTCGTGCCCCCGAATCGCGTATTACCACCCTAGTTGATTAACCACTATACTCTATACAATAACCCCCATACAAAAAACCCGGGCATCCCACTTGCCCGGGTCTAGGAGTCTATTAAATTTAGAACGAAAGATACTTTCTTGGATCCACGGCGTTTGACTTGTTGGCATTCCATGGTCCTTCGTGAATTTCAAAGTGTAAGTGCTGACCGAAGGACATACCCGTGTTACCCATAACACCAATTTGCTGTCCTCTTGCGACAACTTCACCTTCACCTACGCTTCGGCTGTTTAAGTGTGCATAAACGGTGGTAAAGATTTGTCCGTTAATGGAATGGCTGACAAATATAGCATTTCCATAGCTTGGAGAGTAATAAGACCGGATAACGACACCATCTGCTGCTGCTAGAACTGGAACATGACCGCCTTTAGCAATATCTATTCCGTAGTGGAAGTCTCCCCATCTTGGTCCGAATTCCGATGAAACATATCCGGCAGAAGGAATCATAAAGGATCCGCCCGTATCAGCAGGATAAGATCCGCCATTAGCTTGAGCTGCCTTTCTTTGTCGCTCTAATTCAGCTAATCTTTCTTTTTCAAGTTTTATCGCTTTGGCCATGGCAGCTTCTTGTGCTGCCAGCAATTCTTCCTGTTCTTTTAGATCCATTACTTCATTTTCAATGTTGATTTGCTGCTGACGAAGCTCTTCCATGAGTGCATCTTTTTCTTTACGCTGGGAATCTAGGCTTGCTTTCATTTCTTCCAGTTCTTTTCGTAAAGTTTCTAATTTCGCAAGCTCTTCTTCTTGTTGTTTTTGCAGCTTTTCTAATTTAGCTAAGTCTTCTTCTTGTTGTTTGATTAACTGCTTGTCCGCATCCATAATTGTCGAAACAGCGTTAACGCGGCTAATGAATTCCCCGAAGCTATTAGCACCTAGTAAAACATCTAAATAACTTAGGGCACCTCCAGAGCGCTGGAAAGAACGAGCCCGTTCTTTTAATAATTCATTTCGCTTCTCAATCGTTTCTGTTAATTCTCTAATCTCAGCTTGAAGAAGGGAAATCTCTTCTTTTTTTCTAGCAATCTCTTGATCTTTTTCATTAATCTTTGTGTTCGTTTCTGAAATCTTTGTATCAAGAGCCTGTACTTCTTGCTTTATGCGATCCTGTTCCGCCTGTAAGCTGCTGATTTCTGCATTCTTTTTATCGATTTCGCTGTTGACCCCTGAGCGTTCTTCACTAATTGAATCTTTTTGATCTTCTAAATCGCTTAGCGTATTTGCCTCAGCTACGCTATATGTGAGAGTTCCAACTAATAGAAAAAACGCTGTAACTATTGAAAGCGTGCTTTTTTTCAAAAGTATTCCCTGCCTTTCATTTCATAGACTTTAAAGTGAAGTATGTATGTATGTGGAGCTGAAGATGGGTCAGCTCCATTTTAAGATTTAAGCTTTTAAGAACTTGCGAATTGACATGGTACTTCCCCAGATTCCAATCAGTGCCCCTAGCAGAATAAGCACTCCGGACAGCTGATAGATAAATGGAGTATAGTCCAATATTCTTATAAAAGTAGATTCCAGCTGAGGAGCCAGGTAATCATAAACTTTTTTGTATAGTATCGCGATAATGGTAATTGGAACAAAAGAACCTAATACCCCAAGCCACATTCCTTCCAGGAAAAACGGCCATCTGATGAAACCATTCGTAGCTCCAACCAATCGCATGATTTCAATCTCTTTGCTTCTGGCAAGAATCGTAATTTTAATCGTATTAGAAATAAGGAACATCGCTGTAAACAGTAGCCCAACTATTAAAACAAGTCCAACGTTCCTTCCCATTTCAAGGATGTTAAATAGATTTTCTATTTTTCCAGCCCCGTACTCAGTTTCGTTTACACTCTGCATGACTTTGATTTGATTGGCGACAGCCTGAGTATTTCTTGGGTCGGTTGCTTTGACAATGTATTTATCGTGTAAAGGGTTTTCCTGCTGCCAGAGGGCAAAGAGCTCACCCTCATCTCCCATGCTTTCTGCAAACACAGCAAGCTCCTGGTCCTTAGAAGAAAAAGTAACTTCCTCCACACCGTTTAAGGCTTTTATTTGTTCGCCTAATTGTTCTACCGCCGCTTGGTCAGCGGTCAAATCGATATAAACATGGATTTCAACATCTTCTTCTAGTGATGTTGCAACCGAATTTAAATTCATCATGATCAGAAAAAATACTCCGACTAATAGCAGCGTGACCGTTACGGCACTGACTGACGCGAAGGTCATCCAACTGTTACGTCCTAAACTCTTGATGCTCTCACGAATATGTCTAAGGAGGGTTCTAGCTTTCATAGCCATAATCTCCTTTCTCTTCATCGCGTACAATCTGTCCGTTTTCAACGGCAATAACACGATGTTTTAGGGTGTTAACAATCTCTTTGTTGTGAGTAGCCATGACCACTGTTGTACCGCGGTTATTAATTTCCTCAAAGATTCTCATAATGTCCCAGCTCGTATCAGGATCTAAGTTACCTGTGGGCTCGTCCGCTATGACAACCTTTGGCGAGTTTACAATGGAACGTGCAATCGAAATCCGCTGCTGTTCTCCCCCTGAAAGCTCAGATGGAAGCATTCTTGCTTTATGCTTTAAGCTCACTAAATCAAGAACCTCCATAACCCGTCTGCGGATTTGCTTTGGAGTTTCTTCGATCGCCTCTAGTGCAAAAGCAACATTTTCATAGACTGTTAGTTTCGGCAAAAGCTTAAAATCCTGAAAAACTACGCCTAGATTTCTTCTAAAGATCGGAACCCGGCTGTTGCGAAGTGTTGATAGATTCGTACTATTAACAATAATGACTCCGCTTGACGGCTTTTCCTCACGATACATCATTTTTATAAACGTAGACTTGCCCGCACCGCTGGGACCTACGACATAAACAAATTCACCTTTATCAATCTTGACGTTAATGCCATTTGCAGCCATAACGCCGTTTTTATATTTTTTATAAACGTCCTTCATTTCTATCATGAATTAACCACCCAAATGTTGTTGTCCTCTAATTACAAATTCAATATTACTATAATCCGACAATATATTTATACATGTTTTGACAATTTCTCTAAAAAAATGAATATATTTACCCTATTTTTCGGTTTCAGAAACATTATAACACTCAAATTGTCAAAAAAAACGAAAAAAATATTACATTTTCTTTTCAATTAGGGCTATATCACTAGATTTCTTATTTTAGCAGAGTTGGAATTTGTCGATAACTGGAAAACGATAGATTTTAGTCCTATTTTTTCCATGATTGGCAATAGGGCTTTGGCTCGGAATTTGTAAAGATAAGTCTGCTGCTCAATATTTAGCGAAACTGTCTAGAGTCTTATTTCCTGAAATTGGATAAAAATAAGGACCCTTTGAAAAGAGTCCTTGACATCGTCTATTATTTTAAAGTGGAAAGCCATTCTGCTACAGCCGCAGCTTCATCGCCTTGAATCAAACCTCCAGGCATATTCGTTCCTTTACCTTCTAAAATAATCTCCTCGATTTCCGCTTGCGAGTATTTAGAACCTACCTTTTGAAGGGAAGGTCCGCCTGTTCCTTCTAGATTTTGACCGTGACATTGCAGACAATTTTGTTCGTAAATAGGTCGTGCTTGTGCTTCAATTGCACTCGTATCAGCCCCATTTTCTTGATTGGTTTCTTCCTCCTCGCCCCCGCCGCATGCTGCTAATGCAAGCATGAACAGGATGAAAAAAGAAAATAATTTTTTAGGCAAACTGATTCCTCCTTTAAACTGAAAAATTAACTGCGCTTAAACCCTTCGCCTAACACCTCTGATGCATCCATGACAACAACAAATGCACGTGCATCAATGCTTTTTACAATGTCCATTAATTTCGGAAATTCCGTCTGATCTACAACGCACATAAGAACGGATTTAGATTGATCGGTATAACCGCCATATGCTTGTAGTTTTGTCACACCACGGGGAATTTTATGCAAAACGCCTTCACGAACCTGCTGCTCATAATCGGTAATGATTAAGGCCATTTTCGAACGTTTCCAGCCTGTCTGCACCACATCAATCGTTTTGCTCGTGGCATACAAGCCAATCAAAGCATAAAGGCCGCCTTCAATATCAAACACAATCGCAGCCGACAGGACAATCAGCCCATCAATAATCGCGACACAGGTTCCAAGACTTAAACCTGCATATTTATGTAAAATTTGTGCCGCCAAATCAGTTCCTCCCGTCGAAGCATGTCCAAGAAACACAATACCCAGGCCTAAGCCTACGCCGATCCCCCCAAACAAAGCCCCCAGCAGCGGATTCAGCGTAAACGGCTCCCAGTCATTTGTCAGATACACAACCAGCGGCAAAAATAATGTCCCTGCTAGTGTCTTAAACCCATATTGAAATCCTAAAAAAATCACGCCAGCTATAAACAGAGGAATATTCAAAGCCCATTGCACAAAAGCCGGCTCCCAACCGAACAAGGCATCCAGAATCGTACTAATGCCACTCACTCCACCAGAAGCCACCCGATTCGGCAGCAGCAACACATTAAAAGAAATCGCAACAAGGGCAGACCCCAAAAGCACCAGCACATATTCAGTTACCTTTTGGATCGTCGGGTTACTTACATTCATTTGTCTAATCTCCTTCGCAGCCATGCCTATATTTTTCGATGAAACCTAAGAGATTATAACAAGGGATGGAAATAGTGTGAATGGTGTTGGGGGAAATTAGGTCAATGCTCTTAAAGAAGGGGCAGTTGTTTTATGTTTTTATGGCTGAGTGTCTATTTTTTTTGTTTTTAGGTTATTTTTCAACCCTCTTGCTCGATTTAACCAAACTCAAAGTCATTTAAACGAACACAGAGGAATTTTAACGAACTTAGAGGGTGGTTAACCGAACGCAGGAGTTGTTTTACCGAAGTCAGATCTGTTATTCCGAACTTAGGATTTGTTTTACCGAAGTTAGAATCAGTTGACCGGACTCAGTAATAGTTTTACCGAACTTAGAACCGATTTATCGGGACTTACAAACTATTTTTAGGAACTCAACACCTGTTATTTCGGACTCAGCAACCCTTTTTCCGGACTCAGCACCCAATTACCCCTCTCAAACAAGAACCCTTTTTCCTCATAAAAAAACACCCCAACACAAAGTGTCAGGGCGCAAAATTCCAAATAAAACCTATTGAATTTGCGATCTCAAATAAGCATCAATAAACTGATCAATGTCTCCGTCCATCACCGCTTGAACGTTACCGGATTCGGTGTTAGTACGGTGATCTTTTACCATAGAGTATGGGTGGAAAACATAAGAACGAATTTGGCTACCCCAGCCGATTTCTTTTTGTTCGCCACGGATTTCGGCTAGCTCTTTTTCCTGCTCTTCAATTTTTCGCTGATAGAGTTTCGATTTAAGCATTTTCATGGCTTGCTCACGGTTTTTAATTTGCGAGCGCTCGGTTTGACAGGTTACCACGACACCGGTTGGAATGTGGGTAATACGAACTGCCGAATCAGTTGTGTTAATGTGCTGACCACCTGCTCCACTTGCACGGTAAGTGTCAATCTTAAGGTCTTCATTTCGGACTTCGATATTGATTTCTTCGTTAAATTCAGGCATCACTTCACAAGAAACAAAAGAAGTATGGCGGCGGCCTGAAGCATCGAATGGGGAAATCCGGACTAAACGGTGTACCCCTTTCTCCGCTTTCAAATAGCCGTATGCATTGTGACCCTTGATTAACAAAGTAACACTTTTAATGCCGGCTTCGTCACCTGGCAAATAATCAAGCGTTTCAACTTTATAACCCTTCTTCTCAGCCCATCTTGTATACATCCGCAAAAGCATGGAACCCCAGTCCTGAGACTCGGTTCCGCCCGCTCCAGGATGCAGCTCCAAAATGGCATTATTTTTATCGTAAGGCTGGCTCAAGAGAATCTGAAGTTCAAATTTGTTGACTCTCCCAATAAGCTCCTGCAGCTCAGAGGCAAGCTCAGCCTGTAGGTCATCGTCTTTTTCTTCTTTTACTAAATCATAAGTGAGCTCAAGATTCTCGTGAACTTCAGCCATATCTTTAAACTCACCAACTTGATCTTTTAAAGCATTGGATTCACTGATGATTGTTTGAGCCTGCTGCTGGTCGTTCCAAAAATCAGGCTGAAGCATAATATCCTCAAGCTCGGCCATCCGTGCCTCTTTGTTTTCTAAGTCAAAGAGACCCCCTGAAGTCCGCTAATTTTTTAGCTGTTTTATCTAGTTCCTGTTTTATTTCAAAAAGTTCCATTACTTTCACCTCTATAAAAATTTGCTTCGATTTTTTACAGTTAAAGAGAGCTGGCCAAAGACCAACTCCCTCAATTGCAACTGGGGTTTGCACCCTTAACTTACTTATCGACAGGGGTCTGATCCCCTAATAATTTTATGCTTCTTTCCCATGGCAGTGCTTGAATTTCTTTCCGCTGCCACATGGGCATGGATCATTACGGCCGACATCGACGGATTTGCGAACAGGCTGGCGTTTTTTCTTGGAGTCGCCATCGCTCTTACCAGGGTCAACCGCGTGTCCTTTTGCCACTTCTTGACGCTGAAGGTTTTCACGAATTTCAGCTTTCATGATATATTTCGCAACGTCTTCTTCAATGCTTTCGACCATTGTTTCGAACATCGCAAAGCCTTCTTGCTCGTATTCACGCAACGGATTGATTTGTCCGTATGCACGTAAATGAATACCCTGACGAAGCTGATCCATTGCATCAATGTGATCAATCCACTTCGAGTCAACCGAACGCAGCACAATGACCTTTTCAAACTCGCGCATACGCTCTGAACCAAGTTCATTTTCCTTCTCATTATACCGTTCTTGCACTTTTGCGTAAATCATGTCCACGACATCTTCGTGTTCTTTATGTTGAATGTCTTCGAGCGTAATGTCGCCTTCATGCAGAAGGTTTGCGTTGACAAAGTCGATCAGACCGCGAAGGTTCCAATCTTCCTCATCTTCTGTTCTTGGCATATGAGCCTCGACACTACGTTCGATTACAGAGAGAAGCATTTTTTCAACAATTTCTCTTAGGTTCTCTGATTCTAATACTTCATTGCGCTGGTTGTATATGATTTCCCGTTGCTGGCGGAGAACATCATCATATTGTAAAAGCTGCTTACGAGCATCGAAGTTGTTGCCTTCAACCCGTTTTTGCGCTGATTCAACGGCTCGGGATACCATTTTACTTTGAATTGGCTGCGAATCATCCATTCCAAGACGAGTCATCATGTTTTTCATGTTGTCGGAACCGAAACGGCGCATCAATTCATCTTCCATAGAAAGATAGAATTGAGAAATACCAGGGTCCCCTTGACGTCCGGAACGTCCGCGGAGCTGGTTATCGATCCGGCGGCTTTCATGACGTTCTGTACCAATGACTGCCAAACCGCCAAGTTCACGAACACCTTCGCCGAGTTTGATATCTGTACCACGGCCCGCCATGTTTGTCGCAATCGTAACCGCGCCTTGTTCACCAGCAGATGCAATGATTTCCGCTTCTTTACTATGGTTTTTCGCATTCAATACGTTATGGCGAATTCCTTTTTTCAGAAGAAGTTTTGAAATTAATTCAGAAGTTTCAATCGCAACGGTACCAACAAGAATAGGTTGTCCTTTCTGATGGCGGTCAGCAATATCCTCAATAACTGCACGGAATTTCCCTTCCATCGATGCATAAATTAAATCCGGACGGTCATCACGCGCAATTGGTTTATTCGTAGGTATCACAATAACATTCATATTATAAATGTTGCGGAATTCCTCTTCTTCCGTTTTCGCCGTACCGGTCATACCAGCAAGCTTTTCATACATACGGAAGTAGTTTTGGAACGTAATGGTCGCCATCGTCATACTTTCATTTTGAATATCCAAGCCTTCTTTTGCTTCAATGGCCTGGTGAAGTCCATCACTATAGCGGCGTCCTTTCATCAGACGGCCGGTAAATTGGTCAACAATCACGACTTCTCCATCTTGCACCACGTAATCGACATCACGGTGCATCGAAACATGTGCTTTCAATGATTGGGTAATATGATGGTTAATCGTTACATTTGAAATATCAAACAGGTTTTCAATGCCGAAGAATTTTTCAGCTTTGGACATCCCTGTTTCCGTTAGCTGAACACCTTTTGTTTTTTCATCATAGGTGTAGTCTTCCTCACGCTTCAAAGTGCGCACAAATGCATTCGCTTGAATATACAGCTGAGTCGATTTGCGGGCAGACCCGGAAATAATTAATGGAGTTCTTGCTTCATCAATTAAAATCGAGTCAACCTCGTCGATTACAGCGAAGTGTAATGGACGCTGAACCTTTTGTTCTCTATAAAGCACCATGTTATCACGCAAATAATCGAAGCCAAACTCGTTGTTAGTTCCGTACGTGATATCAGCGTTGTAAGCAGCCTGCTTTTCTTCTCTTGATAAGCCGTTTAAGTTGAGCCCAACCTTAAGCCCTAATGCCTCAAATAATTGGCCCATTTCTGTTGCGTCACGGCCAGCTAAGTATTCGTTGACAGTAATCACGTGTACGCCCCTGCCAGTTAAGGCATTTAAATAAACAGGTAAAGTAGACGTTAGCGTTTTCCCTTCCCCTGTTTTCATCTCAGCAATATTTCCTTCATGAAGAGCCACGCCACCCATGAGCTGCACGTGGAATGGGTACAGCCCTAAAACACGCTTCGCAGCTTCGCGAACGACAGCGAAAGCTTCCACAAGAAGGTCATCAAGTGTTTCCCCTTTTTGATAGCGGTCTTTGAACTCATCTGTCTTGCCGCGGAGCTGCTCATCAGACAGCTTTTCCATGTCAGAAGCTAGTGCATCGATTTGGTCAGCGAGCTTCTCAAGACGTTTCAATTCTCGCTTATTCGGATCAAAAATTTTATCTAAAATTCCAGCCATGATTCCGCTCCTTTTCCCATCACTGTATAAACCAGTTAGTAACAACTCGGTATACCGAGATCATCATATATCCTATTAGTACTCTACTATATATTTCGGAAGTATAATGGCAGCCCTCTACTAAACCACAAAAACTTTACAAAGGGACAGGACCAGTCACATACTTCATTCCAACATCCTAAAAACTTACTTTTTCACTCCTTAACATATTACCACTTCAGTCAAGGAGTGACAACTGAGAGGGTAATGGTACAGGGACAGGGTCTTGAGGTTCGACACCCTATTTGAGATTATGAACCGCCAAATACCAGTGCACTGCGCCCAAAAAAGTCTCAGTGCCGCCCATTAACAGTGCACTGCGCCCAAAAAAGTCTCAGTGCCGCCCATTAACAGTGCACTGCGCCCAAAAATGTCTCAGTGCCGCCCATTAACAGTGCACTGCGCCCGAAAAAGTCCCAGTGCCGCCCATTAACAGTGCACTGCGCCCAAAAATGTCTCAGAACCGCCCATTAACAGTGCCCAGCACGCAAAAAAGTCTCAGTGCCGCCCATTAACAGTGCACTGCGCCCAAAAATGTCTCAGTGCCGCCCATTAACAGTGCACTGCGCCCGAAAATATCTCAGTACCGCCCATTAACAGTGCACTGCGCCCGAAAAAGTCCCAGTGCCGCCCATTAACAGTTCACAGCGCCCAAAAATGTCTCAGTGCCGCCCATTAACAGTGCACTGCGCCCAAAAAAGTCCCAGAACCGCCCATTAACAGTGCTCAGTGCCCAAAAATGTCTCAGTGCAGCCCATTAAAAGTGCTCAGTGCCCAAAAATGTCTCAGTGCCGCCCATTAAAAGTGCTCAGTGCCAAAAATGTCTCAGTGCCGCCCATTAAAAGTGCTCAGTGCCCAAAAATGTCTCAGAACCACCCATTAACAGTGCACTGCGCCCGAAAAAGTCACACAGGCAAAATCCATGCAAAAAACAAAAAACCCCAGTCCCAAAACCGGAGTTAAGCAGTTTCAAATTTCCAATGTGGGGTCAGACCCCCTGTTTTTTCATATACTCCAAAACATCTAAATCGATCAACCCGATTTCCTGTTCGCGCATTTCAAAGTTTTCAGAGTGGATGTATTTGGTTAGGGCTTGGTGGAGTTCGTCGGAGGATGTTGCCTGGTTCGTTAAATATTGCCGTCTGTTTAACTCAGTAACCAGTTTTGCTTCGACATCGCCCTCAATCCTTACAATTTTTTCAGGTGATGGTTTGGCAAAATAAAGCTGGTGTAACTGATAAATTCGTTTTAGCTCCTGAATTGGTTCTTTATGATCCTCGACACGCAAATCGATATAGCGGTCATTAAACCCGCCGTAGCCACCCTTCTCTTTCACAACAAGCAGAGAAGCAGATTGCATCCCGCGTTTATCCCCGCCAGCCTCTTGACCTTTTTCCAAAGCAGCCATCAGTCTTTCAGCGAGTGCTCCTTTTGTCTGTGTAAATGTTTTTGACATCGCTATTACGGTTTTCTCATCGACAAGAATATTCCCTTGCGCGGCAAAGTGAAGTCCAGACTGTCCGCCAGCCCAATCATAGCAGCCTTTCCCCGTGTAGCTGGCCGCATTCCCTTGAGCATCAACTACACCGATTTGTCTCAAATGATGATCCGGATCATCCTGAATCAGTTTATGAATGACCATTGCAGCTGACATGCCTCTTTCCAGCATGGCTAATCCTCTAGGACCGTATGTTGTATTAGCATACGATTGAGTTGCGATGGCTCCAACTCCAGCCTTCGCCCAAGGAACAACAGCGCCTACCCCTAAAAATTTCGATTGTACCGCAACACCCCACTCTTTTGCTTTTGGATCATATCCAACTATAGAAAATGTCATATTATAAAGCTCCCCCCTTTGGATACGTGGGGACGGTTCTTGTGTTTCACCCTTCCGATTGAAACAAAAGAACCGTCCCCCTGATTCCTAACTCGTACTCTATCTAAGCTAAAAATAATCCCCCGTATACAAGTGCCAGCCCAATGACAAAAGCTGGATGAACCTTAAACCGCTCCATCAGCAGATAAGCTGCAACCCCAATCCCAAGCGTTTGCCAAAGTCCTAAATCATTTTCAGAGGTCAAGAAGAAGTCGAGTGTCATAACTCCGAGTAAAACCGCGATAACTGGACGTACGTAGGTACTGAGTCTTTTCACCTTTGGTGATTCCTTGTATTTTAATAAAATGGCAAGCAAGCCAATCATGAGAATCATCGATGGTGCAACTGAAGCAAATAATGCTACTAGTGCTCCCAAGACTCCACCGACATCATAGCCAATATAACCAGCCATTTTCGTCGCAATCGGACCCGGCAAGGAATTTCCGAGCGCAACAATTTCACTAAACTGTTGGACGGTATACCAGCCGTAGCGGTCCACCACTTCATTCTCAATCAACGGAATTGAAGCTGGTCCACCGCCATAACCCAAAATCCCAGGTATAAAAAACGCTAAAAAGATTTCCCAAAAAATCATCCTGTTCTCTCCTTCTTAACCTGCTCTTGATTCTCTGGAGCCGGATCTTTTTTCAATAACGCAAATAGAAGGAGGGCAAAGATGACAAACGCAGGATGCACGCCTAAAAAATGAATCAAAACGGCAGCTCCGGTCACCATTAATGAAGCAGCTTTCCACCCAAGTGACTGATCCGATTTTTTTAAAAAATCCCAGGTAAGCACACCGAGCATCACCATTACAACCGGAACAACCGCTTGCGACATCCCCTGTACCCATGGCTCATCCTTATAGGCATTTAAGACAGTTAATAATAAAATCATGGCAACAACAGTAGGCAGAATGGTAGCTGTGAGGGATACAATCAGTCCCGGAATCCCGCTCACTCGGTATCCGATATAGCCAGCCATTTTCGTCGCAATTGGTCCAGGCAACGCGTTTCCTAGTGCCAATACATCCGAAAACTCATCATCATTCATCCATTTATACTTGCCCACGACCTCTTTATGAAAAAGAGGAATGGAGGATGGTCCTCCCCCAAACCCCAATATTCCAACGCGGAAGAAGGCAACAAAAATATTCCAAAGTGTCATGCTGTCACTCTCCTGTTTTTACGTGGACGGTCCTACCAAGCGGCAATCGCGCCATCCGTTCTCGATTCAGTACCACCCATCAAAACTCCAGTTTCCGGATCGCGCCAGATAATTTGTCCGCGGCCAAATCCTCCGGTATCAAGCGCAACTTGAATTTGGTGACCTTTACGCGCTAACGCTTGTGCCACATGGTTCGGGAAGTGCGGTTCGACCACAAACTTCTTTCCTTCAAGCCATTGCCATCTTGGTGCATCTAATGCAGCTTGCGGATTTAGACCGAAATCGACTGTATTCATGACAACCTGCATGTGACCTTGAGGCTGCATATAGCCACCCATAACTCCAAATGGACCAACAGCCTCATTATCCTTTGTAAGGAATCCAGGAATAATTGTATGATACGTTTTCTTGCCTGGTTTTAAAGCATTGGGATGCTCAGGATCAAGTGAAAAATCATGACCGCGGTTTTGCAGGGAAATACCTGTTCCAGGTACCACGATTCCTGAGCCAAAGCCCATATAGTTACTTTGAATATAAGAGACCATATTTCCTTCGCTGTCAGCTGTTGCCAAGTAGACCGTTCCGCCTTTTGGCGGAGTATAAGGTGTTGGTTCAATTGCTGTTTCACCAATTAAAGCTCTCCGCTCAGCAGCATAGCTTTCAGAAAGCAGCGCTTCAGTTGTAATCTTCATATCTTTAGGGTCTGTAATAAATGCTTTTCCATCCGTAAATGCTAATTTTATGGCTTCCAATTGATGGTGGACTGAATCGACGTCGTCACGATACTTCATGTCAAACCCTTGTGCAATATTGAGCGCCATTAATGCGACAATTCCCTGCCCATTTGGCGGGATTTCCCAGACATCATAACCACGATAGTTAACCGAAATCGGATTAACCCATTCTGCTTCAAAAGCGGCCAAATCTTCTTTTGATAAATATCCGCCATGCTTTTCCGAAAAAGCAGCGATTTTTTCAGCGAGCTCGCCGCGATAAAAGCTTTCAGCATTTGTTTCTGCAATGGACTGAAGTGTTCGGGCATGACCTTCTGAACGCCAGATTTCTCCAACTTTTGGCACGCGGCCATTTGGTGCAAATGTATCAAACCATGGTTGGAACTCTTCCGTTATAAATTCTTGCTTGAAACGGTTATAGGCAATTCCCCAGTACTTCGCGAGGATTGGGCTTAATGGATAGCATTCGTCTGCTAAACGGATCGCAGGTTTCAACACTTCCGTTAATGGAAGCTTACCGAATTTTTTCGAAAGAGCCGCCCAAGCGCCTGGTGCACCAGGAACGGTAACCGGCGTCCAGCCAAATGCAGGCATTTTTTCATGACCCTTTTCTTTAAGGGTTTCAATTGAAATGCTTTGCGGCGCTCTCCCGCTCGAATTTAAGCCATGTAGCTTGCCCTTCACCCAAACAAGGGCGAATGCATCACTGCCGATTCCATTTGAAGTTGGCTCTACAACGGTTAATGTTGCTGCTGTTGCGATTGCGGCGTCAATCGCATTTCCGCCTTTTTGTAAAATTTCCAGCCCTGCCTGCGAAGCGAGCGGTTGCGAGGTTGCAACCATCCCATTCCTAGCAAAAGTCGTCATTCGCTGCGATGGGTAGGGATGATTAAGAAAATCTGTAAACATAGAAACACATCCTTCTAAATGTTTTAAAATACGAACCTATTACTATCAAATGTTAGTAAATAATAAAAAATGACTTTACAAATGAAATTTTCCTAGCTTGTAAAACCAATTTTAGCGAAAATTTTAAAAAATATCTATAACCTTTACAGAATTTGTCGAAGCGGAGGGACGGTTCTCTTGTTTCAATCTAACAGCCGAAACACAAGAACCGTCCCTCTGTTTCAATCTAACAGCTGAAACACAAGAACCGTCCCTCTGTTTCACTAAGGTTTGACCAAAATTTTCCATCATGGGGAGAAACTGCGATTGACTCAGCGATAAACGAGTACTAACATGAAAAATGTTGTGTTTTTAACTAATTGCGCAGTTTGTGAATATATATAGCAATAGATTAGACACATGATTGATTGGAGAGAATTATTAGTAATAAAGGAGGTAATACCATATGAAAACATGGGTAGCGATCTTAGCCATTCTAGGCGGCCTTGCCGGGATTGTAAGTGGTTTCCTTGTAACCGCTGGAGGAGCAGTATTCGGCGAAGAAGAAATGACAGATAGCGGAGCGTCTGTCTTCTGGTTGTCTGCATTAGCGATCTTTTTAGGTTTCTTATCTTGGAAGTGGAAAACCATTGCTGGAATCGGCTTAATTATCATTGCAGTTTATGGATTCTTTGCAAACGGCTTATTCTTTACCATCGCATTTATTTTCTTATTAATTGCCGGTATTTTATCATTCAGAATTAAGAAAAATGCATAAACTGATTTACGAAAAATAGAGGACAACTCGCGTCCTCTATTTTTTTGTGAAACGGAGGGACGGTTCTTGTGTTTCACCCTTCCAATTGAAACACAAGAACCGTCCCTCTGTTACATTATAATTTTAGCCCGGAACGGCTCTTAAATCTCCGTAGTAGAATATGACTTTCCACCCGGGTAATCCCTTTTAAACTATACAATTCATTATTAATAAATTTCTCAAGGCTCGTAAAATCCTCAACTAAAACATGCATATGTAAGGTGCTCGGTCCTGTCATTTGATAGCAGCTCGCCACACTTGGATTATCCGCTAAAGTTTGTGCTACTTCAACCAGCGACCCTGGTTCACAATCCACCTCGAAAAAAGCCGAAACCTTCTTTCCGACTTTTTCAGAATTTAAAACCACACTAAACTTTTCAATGACGCCATTCCGCATCAGCTGCTGAACCCGATCCCGCACTGAAACTCTCGATAATCCCAATTCCTTACCAATGTCCACATAAGACAGTCTTCCGTTCTCGGTTAACAGCTCTAATATTTTTAAATCCGTGTCGTCTAATTTCATTCGCTTCACCCGCTTGTCCAAATTTCCATTGTTTTCTATTATTATACGTTTATTTATAGTCCGTTTGTATTGTTTTTTAGTTCTAACCTTCACAATTTCTGATACATTTAAAAGTAGGACAAGTTATTTTAAAAAAGGGGAAAGATCTTCGATGAAAAAAGTACCTTTAAGATATGTGAAGGAAGGCGATGTACTCGCCATTGATTTATATACAGAAGATTTTCTCCTCTTATTAAATAGAGGTACGAGACTCTCTTCCCCGCTCCTCGCCTTAATCGAAAAACGCGATATTCGCGAATTATATATTGAAGATGAATATACGGACGATGTATTATATAACCCAATCATCGAGCACCGTGGCCGTAAAGAGCTGCACCGGGAAATCTATCGGGTCCTTTTCAACTATTTATCGCAGGAAGAGATTAGCTCCAAATTCAATTCAATTGACTTAGGCAGAGAATTTGAACATATCGCAAGAACCCTGTTAAATTACATCGCGCCAAAACCGCAGATCCTACATAGCTTTCATGACCTCCATCAATTTGACCATTCGATGTTCCAGCATTCCTTAAATGTTGGGATCCTTTCGGGCGTGATCGGGGTCGAGCTGGGGCTTGCTAAAAATGAACTGGTAGAACTGATGGTAGGTGCGATGCTTTTTGATATTGGCATGACCCGTTTGCCAAGACAGGTATTAACGAAAAAGGGCAGACTTAGCCTAATCGAGCGAATGGTTGTCCAGCGGCATGCCGAGATTGGCTTTAAGCTCCTGGTCAGGCAACGTAATATTTCTGAGATGTCAGCGTTATGTGCTCTTTACCATCATGAGCGTTTAGATGGCGGCGGTTATCCGAACCGGCTCTCAGATCAATCGATTCACCTTTACCCTCGGATTGTCGCGGTTGCCGATGTGTTTGACGCCTTAACGGCTAAGCGCCACTATCGTGATTCTTATACAGCACATGAAGCGGTTGAATATTTATATGCTGCGGGGGGTTCAATGTTTGATGTCGAAATTATTAAAGCCTTTTTGCGGTGTGTCTCGATTTACCCGCCCGGCTCTAGGGTCCAGCTCAATAACGGGTTATCGGCTGTAGTGGTCAAAGGCTTTTCAGACTACCCGCTCCGGCCGTTAGTAAGAATTATCGAAGACAAAAAAGGAAAGATTTTACCCACCCCAATTGACGTGGACCTGCGTATCCATAAAAACATTACGATAGTTAAAAGTTAAAGACCTGCGAGCGTTAGCTGCAGGTCCTTTATTGTGGGAGGTTTAGATTAGACCGTCTCAATTAAACCGTATTTCCCGTCTTTTCTTTTATATACAACATTCGTTAAATTCGTTTCAGCATCGGTATAGACGTAAAAGTTATGTCCGAGCATATTCATTTGTAAAATCGCTTCTTCACTATCCATTGGCTTCAGATCAAAGCGCTTCGTGCGGACAATTTCTAAATCGCTATCACTATCTATATCTGCTTCTGTTGCAACCGCAGAGGCACTTTCTTCATGAACGGCAAAAACCTCTTTTGTACTTCCTTTTTCACGCAATTTGCGGTTGACTTTTGTTTTGTGCTTGCGAATTTGTCGTTCCAGCTTATCGACAATAAGATCAATAGCTGCATACATATCTGGATTTTTTTCTTCAGCCCGAAGTAAAAGCTGTGGCATCGGAATCGTTACTTCAACCTTGGCTTGCTTATCAGGAACCACTTTCAAATTCACATGGACATCGGCATTTGGAGACTCAGTAAAGTACTTTTCCAGCTTGCTAATCTTCTTCTCTACGTAATCCCTTAATGCAGCTGTTACTTCAATGTTTTCACCACGAACAATATAGTTCATGTGCTAATGCCCCCTTCATCCAATTATGTACTACTATACTACTACTTCTATACTACCCGTCCCAATTCCTGCCTAAACAGAAGAATTGAAATGTCATAGAACTGACACAAAAAACCGTGATAGAACCAATACATCTCCCGGTTATCACTACTATATGAAATGGGGGCTGTTCAGCATGCATGGAAATTTGGCTAAAAAGGAAAATCGTGGCATTGAAACAAGGATTTTGCCGACAGTATGTCCCTTAAGACCTTTCGTGTGACTGTACCTGTTTTCTATAGGACACCAGTTCCGTTATTTGTGTCAAAATCGGTGATTTCTGAAATTATAGGACACAGGTTCCGTTATTAAGTTTAGCTAAGGCAATTTTCGCCCGTTTTTCGGTAAATAAGAGATCCTATGTCCTATAATTCTACAAAACAGAGTTTTTTATCGAAATAACGGAACGTATGTCCGTAATTATGAAACGAAGGGACGGTTCTTGCGTTTCATCTTACTTGTGAAACGCAAGAACCGTCCCCATGTTTCAATGTGCAATATACCGTTTCAAGATGACTTGCATGGCTCTTGACCACTCAAGGAAAGCAGGCGCAAAGGTCTCTTGCACAAAAATCTGTTTAAACTCGTAATCATTGAGTTTTCCATTAAATTTAAAAGAGTGCTCAAGAACCTCTCCAAATTGATCAAGAACTTGTTTTAATTCTGAGTCATCCTCTAAGGTCTGTTCAAGAACTCCATGTGCTGTCAAAATCTGTTGAAAGACAGCAAAGATATCTCCCAGTATTCGGTCGCCAGTCAATTTCTCTGATTCGCTTATACTTTCCACTAAATAATGAAAGGCCTCATCCATGGTTTGTAATAATGCTGCGTACTCTCTGATTACTTGAAGATCCTCTTCATCCAGCGCTTTCAAAATATCACCTATTTTCTTTTATGGTAATACATCCTGTCTAATTTAAGAGATTTGTAGGGATTCACGTTCTTTTCTCTCGTCTGTTTAGCCTTGAAAATGAGGCGATATCTGTTAGGATCAATATCTTTCCAAACCTGAGAAATCCCGAATCTCCTTTTCCATTCTGATTCATTTTTTGTTCTGTTCTTCCTCTGAAAATGCAGGCTACATTTGATCTATTAACTTCTGCCTATGATCCAGTGCAATCTGAAGTATTCAATCCGCTCATTCGTTCATGAGGGACTCTTTCCTATTAAAAGTGAACAGTTTTTCCGTCTCTTCAAAATATCTATAACAACCATTGGTCTCTGCCCCGTTCACTTGTTTATATCGTCTAAATCTTGTAATTTTCAAGCCACCCTATTGTCCATTTCCGTTCACTCTCTCACACTCGAAGTTTGTAAAAAAATATCGATTTTTGTCTAAAAATATCGAAAATGACCTTCTTTTTCTTGTAACAAAGTTGTAAAATATTTATGAAAAAGTATATTGAAAAAACAAATATCAGGTGATAAAGTGGATAACCCTTCTTTCCAGACCAATGATTCAGGACAAATGAATAGTTCAATCTTTAACGTAGTCATAGATTCCCTCCCTTATTCCTTCACCGAAATAGGAATCCATCAGTTTATGGACTTTATACCTGCAGGCATCTTTATTCATGAAAACGGTATCATTCGTTATGTTAATCAAGTAGGGGTAAAGCTTTTGCAAGCACCAAATAAGGAGATCCTTATCGGGAAATCTATTTTGGAGCTGCTTTATGGGGAACAGGATAAAACTGGGGATCAACGATTAAAGAAGCTTGAATGCGGGGAAACCATTCCGTTCATAAGGTGTGATGTAAAATGTTTCAACGGAGAAGTCGCACATTTTGAGTTCAATACGACTCTTATTTGTCATGAGCAGCAAAAGTGTATGGTCACTGTCTTGCGTGATATATCGATTGAAAAAATGCAAGAAACCGAACTTTATCATAAAGAACAGCAGTATAAACTCATCACAGAGAACATGTCTGAACTGATTGGGATCTTTGATCAAAATGGAATTATTCAATACGCCTCTCCTTCTTACGAAATTGTAATGGGTTACACACCAGATTTTTATATTGGAAAAAATGCGTTGGATATGATTCATGATGATGACAAAGCATACATTGTAAACCGTTACGAACAATTATTAAAAACGGGGGAACCTCAAAGAGTCGAATTTCGATACCAGCATCGAGATGGACATTTTGTCTGGCTCGAAGTTATTGGTAAAGTTTTAACGAAATCAGGGGACAGAACCGATTATATGGTAGTTGGACGGGAAATCACCGAACGAAAAGAAAGCGAAGCTCTTATCCGAAAATTGGACAAGTTATCCGCAGTAGGGCAGCTGGCAGCTGGTGTTGGGCACGAAATCCGAAACCCGCTAACTTCGATCAAAGGCTTTTTACAGCTAATGAAACAGGAACCGTTAAAATACAACGATAATTTTTATTGGGATATTATTTTTAAAGAATTGACCCGAATCGATACGATTGTGAATGAGTTCATGTTCCTAGCGAAACCGCAAACTGGGACAATGAAACAGATTAATCTCAATCAAATTGTAAAAAGTACTCTTACTCTATTAGATTCACAGGCTAATTTGCACAATGCCACTCTTAGCCAAAGCTTTAACCGCGACCAGATCCTCACAAATGGGATTGAGGATCATTTAAGGCAAGTCCTTATAAATCTGTTGGTCAATTCGATTGAGTCTATTGACGGAACCGGCGGTGTCAGGGTTAAGGTAGAATTACTAGAAAACTCAATCCGGATTCGAATCATTGACAATGGAAAAGGCATCTCAAAGGAGCATCTTGATAAACTAGGTACTCCCTTCTATACAACCAAGGAAAAGGGAATCGGGTTGGGTTTAGCCATCAGTCAAAAGATTGTAAATAGTCATCATGGTGAGCTGTTAATTCGGAGTAAGGTTGGTTTTGGGAGTTTAGTGGATATTGTGTTGCCGACAATGAATGCATAATAACTATAAAGTTATATTAAGAAAAAAAAACGGGATATTCCTTTTTAGGGTATCCCATTTTTTATACTTCTCTGAGTGTTGAAGCTTTACATTAAATAATGAAAAACGTATCTAATTCTTTTATAAACTGAAAATCTTCTTCCTTCAAATACTGAAATAGTCAGCTATTTTCGTTTATCGTAAAACATCCCGTCAAAATTAAGAGACTTGTAGGGATTAATATACTTATTTCTTGATTTTTTATGCTGTGTAAACGAAGTTAAGTCCTTTTGAATCGATTGTTTTTCTAAGCGGAGTAGGGCTTGAAGCTCTTTTTCCAACTCTATGGTTTTCTTCCCTATCTCCATTTCATCCTTCGAATAAGGAGGTTTTATTTGTTCTATTAAATCTTGTCTACTAGCGATACATGAATTAATGAATTCAATTCGCTCGTCCCTGCCAAGCAAACAGCCATTTTCATTTTTTAAAAATGAGAGCAGCTGAACCGTTTCAATATAATACTTTTGGACATTAGACATTATTATCTGTCCCGCTTGCTAGCTGATTTCGATTCAATTTAATAACCTGTTTCCAAGTATCTCTAAATTCGATGACCATACCTTCCACTTCATCTAATATAGAACTATCATTTTTTATATTGGCCTGTATAAGTCTATGATTAATATAATCATAGAGAGGCATTATTTGTTTGGAAATTTCAACTTCCTGATTTAAGGTTACCATTAACTCCCGAATAATATTTTGAGCCTTTTGGATGTTTGTATTTTTTAATTCAATGTTTTTATCTTCTATTCCTTTTTTTGCAAGTTTTATAAATTTTAAACAGCCATTATAAAGCATTAATGTAAGTTCTCCAGGCGATGCAGTATTTACTGAATTATCCTGGTATGTTTGATAGGGGTTTTTCATGGCCATAAAGTATCTCCTCCAGTAAAACCTTTATTTAGTAAGTTTAAGCACCACCAAATTGTTGCATTAAATACATAGCCTGTGAGTTTGATCTTTGAATAGCTGTTTCCATTGCTGAAAACTGACTCCAGTAACGATTTTCGATATTTATGAGTCTTCGTTCGAAATCACTAATTCTATCATCTAGATCCTCAAGGGTTTTCCCAATACTAAAAGTAGCATTCGTACTATACGTATTTCCTGCTTTTTTCTCGATGCTATCCATCGTAGACTTAAGTGTATTTCGTAATCTATCTGCAATCCCCATCGTGCTTTGAGTTTCACCGTCTCCATTAGCATTAAAAAGTTGGTAGACTCCATTCGGGTCATTAGCAATTGCTTCTCTAAGTTTATCTTCGTCAATTATAAGTTTCCCGTTATCTAAGTAATTCGAAGACGTCGTAATCCCAATTTCTGATAATTGTACGTAGCCACTTATACCAGTAACTTCATTAGAAAAATCATATCTCATTTGTGTCAATCCGCCTGATAGAACTGAATCACGATACAATGTTCCGCTTTTAGCCTTTTCTTCCCAAAGCTTTATCTCATTTTCAGACATGGCCTCTTTTTGTTCATTGGTTAATGGCTGGTAATCACGATAACGTCTCTCGCTAACTTCCCCATTGATTTTTTCAATCATCTTATTGTACTGATCTACAAATTCAACAATTTTATCTAGGATTTTATCTACATCTGGTTGAGAAGAAAAGTTAACAACCGAACCATTTGTTTCCTGTTTTAATGTCACTTCAAAACCATTTATTTGAAACGTATTCGATGAACGAGTGGTAGCAAGGCCATTATATGTAAATTCGGCGTTGACTCCTTTAGATCCGTAAACAATTCCATCTCCATCACTATCTGTCGCAGCAGCATCACTATCACTGCTCAGTTTTAATGTACTTGTCAAAAAGGAACCAGTTAGGATAATTTCCGGAGCTTCAGTGCCATCTGCATTAAGGGCATTTCCAGTATGCTTTGCTGTAAAAGAAACTCTCCCTGTACCTTGGTCATAAAATGCATTTACATCTGTCTGATCATTAATTTTTTGTATAACTGAATTGAGGGTATCTGTAGGATTAACCGTTATCTGTACTTCATCCCCAAGTTTACCGTCTTCTCCAATTGCCTGAATCTTAATTACTTGGGAGCTCGTGAAAGTCGGATCAATCTGGCTTATCGTTTTACTGGCATCGTCTGTTACACTAGCAGAGCTATACATCGTTGCAGACTGAGCTAGCTTTTCAACACTCAGAAAACCAGAAAAATCATTAACTGAGCTGATATTTTTAACCGAAACTGCACTAGGATTAGAAGAAGTCACTTGTTTTTGAATAAACGTACTTTGTCTGCCTACCCCATTAAAAATCAGCTGGTCAAAATCAAACATTAACTTATTCATTTCACGATAATCGTCACGCTGCCACTCAAGAAATGTCCTTCTTTGATTTAATTTATCAAGTGGCATTCGCTCTGCCCTCATTAAATCACTTACAAGCTTGTCTATATCCATACCACTAGCGAGCCCGCCTATTCTCATGTTCATAAATATCACCTCATTACACTAATTTAGATTTTCTCATCTACAATAAACCCTAGAAACTCTGCCATTGCAGCATAGATGTCAAGTAGTTTCTTAGGTGGAACTTCCTTTATTATTTCCTTTGTATTTTCATCAACGATCGTAACATAGTACTCTTCCAATTTTTCATGAAACTCAAACTTTAAAGCTGTGTGTGAGGGGTTTACAAATTTATTTAAATTAATTACTGCTTGTTGGACCTGCTCTTTTTTGGGCTGAAACTCCTTTAATTGTGATTGGTTACTTTCCTGGGTATTTGTGGAACTGAGTTGTTTGAAACGATCTAGGAGCTTCCACTCATTCATGGTAACTTGTTGTTCACGTACTGACATTGATTTTGTCACACAAAATCCCCTTCCCCAATTTAAATCCTTTCTTTTTATATCGACAAATTTATTTTGTTTTGAATTATTCTTAAGTAAAAAAAGTTCCTCGAATTTTCCTCTTATTACATTTCTTTATTGATGATTAGGTGAGAATAGATTTACCAAGATTGTTGCTATATCAAAATGTTAGTTAGGAGAATTTTGTTTTCCATACTTCTGCCTAATTTTTAGATTAAAAAAGAGTACCAAAATTTGGACTCCCAATTTTCTTGCTAGAATTTTTAAGATTATATTTTTATATTTAAAAATATAAAAAAATTAATAATTATGTTTCACATAATCAATCAATTCAATTAATTCATGATTGTTTATTTGGATACCTTCTAACGTTTTGAGTATTAAATTTATACTTTCAATATCTTTTAATTCTAAAGATAAAAGTAAAATATTATATAGATTATCCAGATAAAAAGGGTAGTGCGCAAAAGAACAATTAAAATGATTCAACGCTTGTTTAATAGAAGATGATCCCTGAAAACATTCTACCCCAATCTGATTTTCAATCAAAGCACATATAATATTATTAATATCATTAAAAATCAGTCTATTCCCTTCTTTATTTAGATGCTGATCATCCATTAATAGGTATTTATGTGGGTTTTCTGGTTGGATGTGGTTTTCTAAATCAATAAAAAAAATAGTATTGTAATCCACCTGTTCTCTTAGGATTTTATTATACTTTTTTATTTCTTCTAGTAACCCCTTATATCTTTCTTCCATTTTTAGTGATGTTGGTGCAATTCCAATAATAATTAATTTTGTTGTATCATTACTATTAATTATTTTTACAACTTCAGAAACACCTTTCTCAAAATCATTAAGATTTACAAACTGTCTACCATTTAATTCTTCTCGAAACCAGCAATCTACAATTCCAACATGAAGGATAAGAACATCTGGTTGAAAATAATAAACATGGTCATGAATCTGATTTAGAATGTGTTTAATAGTAAACCCTCTCTGGCCCCTATTAATAACTTCAATCTCTTTATGTGGATATAATTTACATAACTCCCTTTGAATTAAACTCCCATATGTTTCAGAATATTTAACTGCTAATTCACTTTCTTGGTGTGGATCGTAACTATTAATTCGATAAGGTCTAGGTAATGTTAATGAATCTCCAGCTATTAATATTCTCATTCGTTAACTCCCATTAGCATCTTAGTAAATATTTCAGTAAAGTTGATAAAATGTTCATTTATTGGTAACAAGCCTTTCTTTCCATCTTTATTTAAAAATGCATTAACTTGTCTATATAACCCAGGTTTATATTCCTTATCGATTTTATCCTCTAAATCATATTTTGTTATTTCAATTGATCCAATTTTTTGAATATGAAGTTCCTCCAAGGGTTTAAATATCAACCTGTGTTTGCTTGTTAGAACTTCTAATCCCCATCTTCCTGGAGCTTCCCAATTTGCATGGTAAGAAAAAAGTACATTTTTTTCAGTTACTCCTGAACCAACAAATATGGACCCATCTGGATGCCAATTAATTGAACCACTTTTAAAACTTGAAAATTCTTTTGGCCGACCGGATAAATAAAAAGCAAGATCAATAACATGAGTTGAATTCCCCATAAACCACTTTTCTAGAACCTTTTTTGGTTTCTGTAGTTTGGAAATTGTATGGCTCCACTCAGTAAATTCGAAATGAATTGACTTAACACCACTATCATTGGCTATTATTTCTCGTGCTTTTAAAACAGATGAATAAAATCTTCTATTATAACCGACAAACACTTCAGCTTTTTCCTTTTCTGCCATTAAAACTATGTTTTTAATATCATTTGTATATAATCCAGCTGGTTTTTCTACCAATATACTTTTAATCCCTGCTTTTAGAAGTGTCATCGTTGTGGTAGCCAATTCCTCTAAATTTACTGCAACTATTACATTTGAAGGAATATACGTTGAATTTTCTAAGTAATTACTTATACCTCCACAATAAACAGGAATTCCTAGTTCTGCAGAAACTTTATTAGCATTCTCCTGATTTCTACCTATTAATTTTAATTTAACATTCATATTTTTTAGTACTTTGGCGTACTCTTTTCCCATTAAGCCTGCCCCAACAATCCAGACCTCTTCTACCAATTCTTTTATGTTATTAGACATTCATTAACCTCATCATTACAATTCTCATTTAAGTGATTTAAAAATGTTTGCAAAAGTAGTTTATGAAGGTGAGATGATTCTTGAAAGGTTGGTAAATTACATTCTTCATATGAAATAATTTGTTCAATTATTGAATGTGTCATTTCACTTTGTTTGGGTATTTTATACTCTTTATCTCTATTAACCCATTGATTTTCCCTAATTGAAAATATAGTCTCTCCTGTACTTTCCTTAATCCAGATTCTAGCAAGTTCACTATCTATCATGATTTTTAATGGCATTGAACCATAATTAAACGAACTAAACTCAAACTGTACTCTGTTATTTAATGTATTCCCTATGATAGAACCCGTAAATTCTATAAATCCGGGTCTTTTACTATTAATAATTTCTTTATCAAGCTGTGAATTTTGAAGTTCAAAATTATTCTCATTTGTCAAGAATGCTATTAAATCCAAAAAATGAATACTATTGCACCCTAAACCCCAATTAGACCCTCTTACCTGTATTCTAATCCTTCTGGAATTCTCAACTATTCTTTTTATTTCTTGATACAATTGATATGTGCGACGGCCACAATTTACCCAACACTTTACATTATTTTTTTCAATCAATGTCTGAATGTTGTTATAACTTTTCATTTCAGGAAATAAAAATTTTTCCAAAATAAAATATTTTATTTTAACCTTAGATATTAACTCTTCAATAACATTTTCCCGAACATTAGAATTAGTGGCTACAATAACAAAATCTAAATCCTTAGGGAGGTCATTTATAAAAGTAGAATACCTTACCAAATGTATGCTTTCATGTTCATTAAGAGCTGAATCGTAATGTATTTTTGATGCTTCTAGCGATTGCTGATTAGGATCAATAACATAAATATTAGATCTATACTTTAACCTTACAAGTGATTCTAAATGCCTTCTTCCTAAATTTCCTACTCCGATGATTGCAATATTAAAGTTCACCAATTTCTTCTCCTCTAACATTTTAATACACAAAAACTAATTAAATCCTATCTTTTAATAAATACTCACAATACATAAAGTCTTCAATAGTGTCGATATCTACTGACCTTTCCCCTGGCATAACATAAGGAAAAGTCAACTCTTGTAAAAATGATTTTGTTTCTTTCAAAGACTCTGCCTTTGAAACATAAACAGCTCCATTTAATTCATATGTAACTGATGCTTTCTGCCGTTGGTAAGGGAAATCATTTTCTATAAAAAGGGGGGTTAAGTATCCATTATTATCAATCTTATAAATCCAGTCAGGTGGTGTTCCAGATTTAGTTACCGAAACACACGAATTCAAGTTATTCTTAACACATATTTCAATTGCATTATCGATATCTATAACTTTCCTTAAAGGAGAAGTAGGTTGTAATAAGACTATGTATTCATATTCTGGAAAATAGTCTATTGCATGAAGAATGGGTTCAATACCAGGTGTGTCATCTTGAGCTAAAGAAGCAGGCCTTTTAAAAGGTACATCTGCTCCCCATTCCTCGGAGACTTTCATTATTTCTTCATCATCTGTTGTAACCATTATTTTATCAAGATAAATAGATTTTTTAGCTACTTCAATTGTCCAAGCAATTAAGGGTTTTCCGCCAAGCAGTCTTATATTTTTCTTTTTAACCCCTTTTGATCCACCCCTTGCTGGTATGATCGCTAATACTTTTTTTCCATTTATCATTCAAAAACCCCCGAGTACTCAATATTTGCCTTTTCGAAATCATTTCTTTTCCCAATGTCTAACCAATACTCTCTAATTGGAAAAACACTAGTAATAAGTTTCTGCTTCATTAATTTCTCAAAAAGTGAAGGCATATCAAAATATTGTCCGTCGGGAATAAAATCTAATGCTTCAGGATTAAGTACATAAATACCTGCATTAACAAAATAGCTTTCTGTTGGCTTTTCTTCAATAGAGTATAGGGTGGTCCCCTCCATTTTCACCACTCCGTAAGGAACCTGATAATGGAATTCCCTTACACACATAGTTGCAACTGAATTAGTTTCCTCATGAAACTCCAATAATTGTTGGAAATTAACTTTCGTTAATATGTCTCCATTCATTACGATTATTGGTTTTGTTGGTTTTTCCTGAAAAAGGGACAATGCTCCTGCTGTTCCTAGCTTTTGGTTTTCTTCAAGATATTCTATACTTACACCCCACTCTAAACCGTTCCCAAAGAAATCTTTAATTAATTCTTTTTTATAATTTACAGAATAATAGAATTGATGAAATCCAAACTCTATGAAACTTTCTAAAATAGTTTGTAAAATAGGTTTGCTGCCAACGGTCAACATTGGTTTAGGAATAGTTTCTGTCAGTGGACGAAGTCGGGTTCCTAAACCACCAGCCATTAATACCACCCAATTTTCTAACCCATTTGAATCAAAAAATTGTTCTGAACTACAAATATCAATCACTTGGCCATTTTGGTTAACGACTGGAATATGACGTAACTTTTTTTCTACAAATAATCTTCTAAGCTCTTTCCTGGATCTATCTTTTTGAATTACGATAGGGGTTTTATTCATAATCAGTGTTACTGGTTCTTCAAGAGGTATCCCTTTTAGTATTCCTCTACGAACATCCCCATCTGTTACCGTTCCTAATAGCTTGAAGTTCTCATCAATTACGATAGCAAATTGAGATGAATTTTCATCAATACTTTTCATGGTTTCAATAATAGAAGTAGAAGGTGTCACGATTAGCCTTCTCCAATTATTCATCTGCTCACTTCCTTAGCTGGGGTTCCATATACTTTTTTATTGTCTGCTATATCATGAAGTACTAATGACCCTGCCCCAATCAGTACCTTCTTCCCAATATGAACATTTTGAATTACTGTTGCACCGGTACCTATATGCGTGCCTTCTCCAACAGTAATTCCCCCAGATAGAATTGTACCTGGAGCGATATGACAGTGTTTTCCAATTTCGCAATCATGATCGACACTAGCAAACGTATTTATAATCGTATTATCGGCAATTTCTGAAAAAGCTTGAATTACAGATCCTGCCAAAATCTGGACACCTTCCCCTAATGTGACAGACCCTGATATAACTGCAGAAGGGTGTATTACATTAGAAAATGAATAATTTTTTGACTTGAAATATTCAAATAGATTTTTACGTAGATCTGTATTTGTAACAGACCCAATAGCGTTAATTAGCTCAATTTCTTTTGGACTATATTCTAAGATATTATTATCTTTTCCTAAGTAAGGAATTTGATAAGGGTTCACTTCATGATCTGGAGCAACAAAACCAATAATATCCCTTTTTTGGAGTTGAAGAATATCTACTAGCACTCTGGAATGCCCGCCATTGCCAATGATAATAAGTGGTTTTTCTTTCATTTTTTAATAACCTCATCTTCTTCATATGCAGTATCAGCAGTTTTTCCAATGTAGTCCCAATAATAGTTTGGAGAAATACCTGTTCCTGGACGTTTCACAGTAAGGTTTTCTAACGAAAATACTTCCCCTTTTTCTATCTTCCTTGCTGCAACTAAACTTTTTCGTACCACATCTTTATTCTTTAGCTCTGTTGAGGTTGGTTTTTTTTCACTATGACCTAGTGCTTTTTCAATATGACGTATGGCTTGTATCATCTCTTTTAAATCTTCAGGTTCGAGAGAAGCTTTATGGTCTGGACCAGGTAAGTTTCTATCTAATGTAAAATGCTTTTCAATAATAGTGGCCCCTTTGGCCACTGCCGCAACCGGTACAAGAATTCCTTCTGAATGATCGGATAAGCCGATATCAAGTTGGAATTCCCTTCTCATACTGTCAATTGCATTCAGATTTATTTCCGCAAATGGTGTGGGGTATTCAGATGTACAGTGGAGGATACTAACTTTTTCAGCCAACAACAATTGGGCTTCCTTAGTGCTATAAAAACTTTTGACATTCTTATAATTGACATCCTTTTTCCCGGAATACCCATACGCTAAAAAGGAAAGAGCTGTGTGAATCTCCTGTATGCTTGCCATGCCTGTTGATACAATAACTTTTATATTTTGAGAAGCTATTTTATATAAGTATGGCGCATTCGTAATTTCACCTGATGGGATTTTAATCAAGTCTATTTCTAATTCTTTTATTAAAAAATCTACACTTTCTAAATCGAATGGTGTAGACAAAAACATAATATTTTTCTTATCACAGTAACTTTTTAATTGTCTAAAACTTTCATAGCTTAATTCTAGTTTTTTTAACATTTCAAACTGAGATGATGACTTGCCAATATTCTTAACTTGGTAATCTGCTTGTTTAGTTGTTTTCGTTACTAATTTTTCCGTCTTAAATGTTTGAAATTTAATTGCATCCGCATTTGCATCTACAGCTGCATCCACTAGTCGATAGGCTAAATCTATTGAACCATTATGATTGACCCCAGCCTCTGCAATAATAAAAGTTGGCATCCTATCACTCTCCGTCATAGAATTCTTTCATTGGTGAGTTAATAACTGTATTTTTCAAGATTTCAATAATTTTCATTGAAGTATCGCCATCACCAAATATTTCATATTTTTCCTTTTCTTGAAAGCTATACTCCATTGCTTTTCTAATCGTTTTGATGATTTCAATACTATTCGGTGAACAATCAAAAACAGATTCAGGTCTTACTCTCCCTTTTTGCCTGTCGCCAATATTTACGGTAGGTGTTTTTAAGTAAGGAGCTTCTAGCAGTCCGCTAGAAGAGTTTCCAACCGATACAGAAGCGTATTTAAGTAAACTTAAATAGCGGAGCTGCCCTAAAGAGTCAAACATTTTTCTTTTATTTAAATCGTTACTAACAAATTTAGCTATTAATTTATTGATTTCTCTACCATGATCATCAGCATTTGCCTTTGTAAAGATTATTGTTGCATTTTCAAAATGGTCTAATGCTTCTAATAGCTCTACTGTTCCTTCAATAGGATTTTGACTTAATGTTGTAGGATGATGGGTAATTAGAAATAATGGTTCTTGCAAACTTATCTCTAAAGATTCCTCTAATTCACATTTAGTTAATAGATTTAGTTTCTTAATATTCTCTACTCCTGGTGCGCCTACATTAAAAACCCTGCTTGGGTGTTCTCCTAATCTTATAACTCTTTTTCGGTGTTCATCTGTAGACACAAAGTGTAAATAACTCATTTTTGTAATTGCATGTCTTATTGAATCATCATAAGCACCAAAAGTTTTTTCTCCGCCATGAATATGTGCAATTGGAATTTTTAATAATAACGCCGTTTGCGCAACTGATAAAAGTTCAAATCGATCCCCTAAAATAATAATTAAATCTGGTTTTAATCGAGATAAAGATTCTGAAAATCCAATAGTACCCAAACCAACCGATTTGGCAACTGCTGTAGGAGTATCAGACGAGAGCAACATCTCAACTTTTTCATTAATAATAAAGCCATCTTCTTCGATCTGCTTGTAGGTTAATCCAAACTCAGGAGATAAATGCATCCCTGTTGCAATAATTTGTAGTTCTAAATCCAAATCTTGCTGTATTTTTTTCATTAGCCAATATAATAGCCCGTATTCTGCTCGAGTTCCCGTAATGATACAAATCTTTCTTTTTGCCATTCTTCCTACTCTCCTAGATAGGGACTGCTTGGAATGTTAACAATTTGCTTAAATAGTTTTTCTGTAACAGACAGATCAGACTTAGGGCAATTTTTATAAGGTGCTAACTTATGTAAAGGTGTCCAAGCTGGTCTTGACATGATTCCAAGTTGATTTAATATTTCCAATGCATTTTCGATAGAATGCTGTTGATCATCAATTAGTATTGTCTGAAGCCAATAATTGCTTTTAGAAAAGGATGGCTCTATAAATATTTCAATTCCACTATAATTTTCTATGATTTCAATGTATTTATTTACAAGGTTTCTTTTGTTTTGAATAAAGGAATCTAACTTTTCAAGTTGTGCGAGACCCAATGCTGCATTTATATTAGGCATTCGATAATTGTATCCTATATCGTCGTGTTCATATTTCCATGGATGAGGGACTTTAGCTGTTGTAGTCAAATGTTTTGCATAGTCTGCTAACTTTTCATCATTTGTAAGGATTGCTCCCCCTCCGCCAGTAGTTACAATCTTATTACCATTAAAACTCATGGCAGAAACCTTTCCAAAGCTGCCTGTGTGTTTTCCTTTATAGTAAGTACCTAATGATTCTGCAGCATCCTCAATTAAAATAAGGTTATACTGTTCACAAACCTCTATTAAATGATCCAGATCAACTGAATGACCAAAAGTATGCATGGGAACAATTGCTCTGATAACTTTACCGGTAAATTTATTAATACATACATTATTTTTTAATATTGAAATTTCATTTAGATAATCTTTTAGCTTTTTTGGATCAATACCTAGTGTAGTTTTTGAAACATCTACGAAATGAGGGGTAGCCCCACAATAGGATACAGCGTTCCCTGTAGCAATAAATGTCAATGAAGGGATTAATATTTCATCATTTGGTTGTATACCCACAGTTTTTAAAGCAATATGTAAAGCAGCTGTTCCATTTACAACCGCTACAGCTCTTTTTACTCCTGCATAATCAGCTAAAGAATCTTCAAATTTATTAACGTACTTGCCGACTGATGAAACCCAACCTGTTTCTATACATTCGTTCACGTATGGGATCTCATTACCGAGAAAAGTAGGTTCGTGCAATGGAAGAAAGTCTTTACTTGGATAAATCTGTTTAATCTTTTCCGCTATTTCAACCCAAATACTCATATATTATATACATCTGCCTTATAATGGGATAAGTTACTCTTATTCATAAACCATTCTGCAGTTTCTCTTAACCCTCTCTTAAAACCTTCTTTGCCAGCATACACTGGTTCCCAATTTAATAGCTGCTTTGCTTTTTGGTTGTTCGCCCATAATCGTTCAACTTCGCTTTTTTCTGGTCTTAAGCGGACATCATCTGTTTCAATTTCTATATTGGCATCCATTACTTCTGCTATTAGTCTTGCAGTTTCTCCAATTGAGACCTCAAAATTACTACCTATATTTATTACCTCTCCAATAGACTTTTCGCTTTTCATGATAGAGATGAAACCATTTACTGTATCTTTGACATAATTAAAATCACGAGTTGGGTGAAGCGATCCTAGTTTGATTTTTTGTTTACCTGAAGCAAGCTGTGTAATGATTGTTGGAATAACCGCACGGGCAGATTGTCTAGGGCCATATGTATTAAAAGGTCTAATAATGGATACTGGTGTCCCAAATGAACGGTAAAATGACAATGCCATTTGGTCCGCACCAATTTTGGAGGCAGAGTATGGCGATTGTCCTTGAAGTGGGTGTTCTTCATCTATTGGAACATATTGTGCAGTTCCATAAACCTCACTTGTTGAAGTGTGAACAACTTTGGAAACATTTAATTCTCTAGCTGCTTGTACTACATTTAATGTTCCTTTAATGTTAGTATCCACATAAGTATCAGGTGAATGATAAGAGTAGGGAATAGCAATTAATGAAGCCAAATGTAAAACAATGTCGCACCCTTTCATAGCCTCTTTGACGCCATAAGGGTCTCTAATATCACCTGAAAATACTTCCAATTCATTTTTTATAGAATCTGTTGAAGAATCTAACCATCCCCAGGAATTAAATGAATTGTAATATACAAATGCCCGTACATTATATCCTTGTCGAACCAAATCTTCTGTTAAATGAGAACCAATGAAACCATCGGCTCCAGTGACAAGTATTTTACTTTTTGTATTGCCCATCATGATACCCCTCTATTGATAAATCTTTATACGATCGTCTTCTAGTACTTCTTTAAGATATTTTTGAATTTCCTCAACTAACCCTATAATATCTTTTACCATTTCAATACGATCTTGGTTGGAAACTATTTCTTTTTCAAAAGTATATTCAAATTTATTGTTAAGTTTTTGAACATAAAAAGATAATTGTTTTAAAAAAATTTCTTCAATGATTTTTTGACTTCTCAGTTCTTTAAATAACTTTAATACTCTCTTTAAATCATCTAGAGATACGGCATTAATATTTAGTTTATTTAGTTTTTTTAATATTTCATTAACCTTTTTTTGTGCATTAGTAATTTCAGTAACGAACAATTTTATTGTATCCGTATATTTCCCAGTATTCTTATGTAAAATATCTTCAGTTATTATTTGTCTTTTTCCCCCAAAGATATTAACTGATTCAACTGGTACATATTCTACACCTTTAATTTTTGCTCCATTTCTTGATAGATTATATATTTTGATTCTTTCCTTATCTAAAAGTCCAACTATATCATTAAAGGATTGTAGGTGGGCGTATAATAAGTAAAGTGTAGCCACCTTTGAACCATTATTACCATCAACAAACAACTGAGCTTCAAAGTTATTTGTATTTTGATGTACTGTTACACCTTTAGAATAATATTCTCCATTTATTAATGCTAAATCTTGACCAATAAGGTATACCTTGGAAAATCCAAGGTAATATAAAATTTGCAAAGTGAATACCGATACTGATGGAACAGAAGGAAAGGCTGGGACCTCTTTTCTAAATCGTGTGGTAATAGAATCAATATTTAAATTAGCTAATATAAATGGTCCACCATGATTTTTTATTATATTTGAGTTCGCCATTCCACTAACTATTAGTGTCCCTGTATAGTTCACCTCTTTAAAATGAGAAGTAAAGTTCTTTATACTAGAATCCATTACAGTTACAAAATCAGGGGTTATATTATTACTTAACAATCCTTTTAAAGCCGATCCTGCAGCGAAAATATGTACCTTATCTTTCACTTTTTTAATAAAAGGGATATTTTCATTTAAAGAAGGACCTGAAGCCACTAATAATGCAGTTTCACCTGCAAACTTATCTTTAAATTCACCTAATGAAGAATGTGCCAGAGTATACTCTAAATTTAATAATGGTTCAATAATCCAATCTTTTTTAAAATATTTTTCTGTGTTTTTATTGACTCGTAGCATAATAGAACCATCTTTTACTATGCTTATAATTTTGTTTAGAAGATCACTATTCGTTTTTTCATATCGCGGATGAATTAAAATATTTGAATATAGTCCTAAAAACCTTTTTATATATCCATTGATAATCAAAGAAGTAATATCTTTGAGGTAGTAAAAGGAAATATTATCACTATTTTTAATTATTTCAATTGTACTCTCATCAAGAATTACATCTTCAAAAGGTTCAATAATTAAACAATGAATAAAGTCATTATTTTTAAGTTTTTTCAGAAAAGCGCCATTACCGATACCAATAACTATATTTAACTGATCTGATTTTATTTGATTAATAAACTTCTCAGCTTCTTTTTCTGAAGAAAAGGTAGAATTTAAATGTATTTTTCTATTATTTTTTAGTTCATTATATACAAAAAAAGTTTCATCAAACTCTTTGATTTTTTCAATTTTATAGTTGTTACACATCTTAATGATACTGCCTTTCTAACAAGTTTTCCTTAAAGTCAAATAACATTGGGATTAATTCATATTCCATGACATCTATGATAAACTCAATATCACCTTTCTCAATTCGAGATATTGACTTATTTGTAATTTCGTTAATCTGCTCAGGGGTTAAAAATTCAATATCAAAATGTTCAGCAACTTTTACAATTTCAATCATTGAATTAATTAGCTCAATGTATGAATTGATTATTTTTTCATTATTATTAGATTGGGATATCTCAGAAAAATTCTTTTCCACCCTCTTTATATAATCTACCATATCATTTACAATCTCTGTCTCTAATTCGGAGACGCTTATGGAATCAAACTTATAGGATGGATTACTAGAAATTATGTTTTCGATTTCCTCTTCAGTTAATGGCACACCTTTACTATTAGTTAAAACAAGCTGATTCTCATGTAAATAAAACTTTATTTCTTTTAATAAATTATCGATTCCATTTTTCGAAGAAAATTTCTCTTTATTGATAATAAACATTTTTCCACCCCATTAAAGAATGATAGATAGCCAAAAGTGGCTATCTATCATTTTACCATTATTTTTTTTATTATCGAAGTAACTGAAGTACTCCCTGTGGTTGCTGATTTGCTTGAGCTAGCATAGCTTGCGCAGCTTGTGAAAGAATATTGTTCTTCGTAAATTCCATCATTTCGCTTGCCATATCAACATCACGAATACGTGATTCAGCAGCTGTTAGGTTTTCTGAAGAAGTACTTAGATTGTTAATAGTGTGTTCTAAACGGTTTTGAATAGCACCAAGGCTAGAACGTTGGCTAGAAACTGAAGCAATTGCAGAATCAAGTAAAGCAATAGCACTATTTGCACCAGATTGAGAACTTATTGTTAAAGCATCAATACCTAAAGCAGTTGCACCCATTGTACCAATTGTAATAGATAATGTTTGACCTGTATTTGCACCAATTTGAATCAACTTAGCTGAAAAAGATCCATCCAATAGTTTTTGAGTGTTAAATTCAGTGTCAGTAGAAATTCGGCCAATTTCTGTTCTGAGTGCTGCAACTTCTTTTTGAAGTTCCGCACGGTCAGCGTCAGTATTAGTATCGTTCGCAGACTGAACAGAAAGTTCACGCATACGTTGTAAAATTGCATGAGTTTCGTTAAGAGATCCTTCAGCTGTTTGGATTAATGAAATACCGTCTTGTGCGTTCTTAGTTGCCATTTCCAAACCGCGAATTTGTCCACGCATTTTTTCAGAGATCGCTAGACCAGCAGCGTCATCTCCTGCACGGTTGATACGAAGACCTGAAGATAATTTTTCCATTGAGCTTTGTGCAGCTGCATTGTTACCAGTTAATTGACGGTAAGTGTTTAACGCTGCAATGTTGTGATTAATTCTCATTATTATTTCCTCCTTGAAATGTGAGCGAATCACGTCCCTGTGATTCGTCGTTCTTATTTTAGAGATTGCTCTAAGGTCGGCCGCCCTTTTTCAACCTCTTACACTGTTTATATCGACTTGAACCGTCCGATTTTTATAGTTATGTATAAATTTTTTTACAGGTAAACAAAAACCCCTTTACTATTGAAAGGAGTCTCTCTATTTCTCTTTTTGCTCAATAATTTTCAATAAATCCCCTAAAACTAGTGTAGCCTGTTTATTCTCTTCTTCAATCATATCCAATATTTCCTTGCGAACAATCTCAATATCCTTCGGGGCTTTGATGCCAATTTTGACTTGATCGTTTTTTACGGACAAAATGGTGATCTCAATGTCATCCCCAATTTGAATAGATTCTCCGTTCTTCCTTGTCAGGACTAACATACACTCACCCCTTAGTTCCAACCGATTTTTCTCTATATAACCGGTGTTTGGTGTGATAGGTATCAACATTGAGTACAATTTGTTTTGCCATTTTTTTAGAAACATTAATAACAACTGGGGCTTGGAGATTTACTGTTGTTTCCTTAAAAGGATCTTTTACCGTTAATATGGTTAGAACTCTTACTTCAGATGGGGACTCCAATTCTAATACTTTTACAGTCGCTTCATCCAGTTGAAAGTCATAATCCGGATAAAACAAAAATGGGTCGGTTACGACAAATGCTAGTTCTGAAGTATTTACAGACTGGAGGATTAAAAACACCTGATCGTCAGTTAGTGGCAATAATACAAATTCTGTTTCATCTTCAAATCCTGGGATTCCTTTTGGAAACTGAATCACTTCAGACGCATTTACTTCTCTTTCACCATGATATCTGGTTACTAACTTCATTTACACTCATCCTTTATATAGTGGTTTCAAATCCAATTCCAGCATTTGTAAGATTAACGAAATCAATTTTTACATCTGGGTATTGTTCCAGTTGATAGGTAACAGAACCAGGTTTATAGGAAATGATAGGTTTTTGAGGTGTAATATTGATTACAGGTTCTCTCGGCTGAGCTTGAATCTCAACATCACCGGGCTCATAATTGATTTTTACACTAAAATGGGACGGAATCCAGCCAATATTGTAGTTTAATGTTTCAGGTTTTACCTTCTGATAGGCAATGTTTGCTATAGCGTTCCCGCCATTTTCAATTTTCATCAGCTGGTTGCCTTCTTGAGCACGACGGGCAATTCCCTCTAACCAAGCTTGTTTGCCTTCTTGGGCAAAAATCTCAATCGACCGTAAGGGGGAATAGAGTTTCATGTCTTCCCATGCTTGTGTTTGGTCAATGGTTAATTTCCCTTTTCTAGTCTCTATATTCAATTCTGCTTGAGGCTGCCTAATTTGAACATCTGCTTGAGGCTGTTCAATTTCCTGAATGGCATCATTCGTGTGAATATTTACTATCACCGGTTGACTCTCTATTCGAATTTGTGGAAGCTGCAATCGTTTAACCTCCTTTAAGAATAAAAGCTATTCAGTTAAGAATAGCTTTTATCGTAAAAAGTCTAACAATGTTGGTTGAATGATTCTGGATCCAACTCCAAGTGCAGCACGGTGCACACTTTCTTGTACCATCAAATCGGTGATAACCCGTTCAATATCAACGTCCTCATTATCAGATAGAATCTTATTAGCCATTACTTCTTGCTGACCGATGCGAGACTCAACCATTTCCAGACGATTGTAACGAGCACCCAGTTCTGACCGTTCTGCATTGAGAGTCTCTAAATGTCCGTCTAAGTCACCTAAAAGTTGATCTAAATCACCAGTTCCCGTTCCTTTTAGGGTATCTTCAATAGACTGAATCGTATCAAATAAACCTTGACTAAATATATTTTGAGCGTTTACGTTTGCAGTTAAACGAACACCATTTGAAATCTCTACTTGGTATGGTTCAGTATTTATTGAAACTTGAATTCCTAATACCGGGTCATTTTTTACCGGAGCTATATCTACATCTGTTCCGTTAAAAATATATCTCCCAGAAACTTTTGTATTGGCAACGGACATAATATCTAGCTTCATTTGCTCAATTTCTTTAGAAACAGCTTGCTTGTCATCTTCACTTAATGTCCCGTTTTTCCCCTGAATCACAAGCTCACGAATCCTTTGCAATGCACTATTCGTTTGATCAATACCTGCTTCAGAGTTATCCATCCATAAATAGACTTCTGAAAGATTACGCTGGTACTGCTCAATTTGACCAAGATTGGAGCGATAGTTCATGCCCTTCATCGCAACAACAGGATCATCGGATGGGCGGCTAATTTTATTCCCAGTAGATAGCTGATCCTGATACTTACCTAATCGAGCATAGCTTTCGCTTAAATGTCGGAGTGAGTTATTCGCTAGCATGCTTTGTGTAATTCTCATTTCCTATCCGCCTACCTTCCGCCAGTTCCCATACCGTTAATAATTTTATCAAGCATTTCATCGGTTAATGTAATCATTCTTGCAGCTGCATTATATGCATGCTGAAACTTAATCATGTTCGTCATTTCTTCGTCGAGGGATACAGAGCTTGCTGACATTCGTCGTTCTTCAACGGCTTGTCTTAAAACTCCGCTGTTTTGTGATAAGCGAGTCGCTTCTTGAGATTCAACAGCCATATCGCCAATTACCGATTCGTAATAGGTACGTAAACTGGCTTTCTCATTATTTAAACCGTAATCAAAATCTACATTAAAAACATCCGCTAGGTTTAAAACGTTTGTCATGTCACCAAGGTCTGCTTCTGCTTGCCCGTCAGGTGCTCCAGGATTCGTCTGCACAGCATTGGCGATATTATCTAAACTGTCCAAAATTTCTTGGGAGATACCGATTCGTGAAGCAAATCCATCTCTACTAGTAATTGCTCCATTAACATCTACATTATCGGCAAAGAAGTTAATGTTACTATTAGTCTTTGCAGCTATTTCATTCGGACCCATACCAGCCGCATGAACCTTATTGAACTCAGTCGCAAACGTAAAAGCTAAGTTATCAAGCTCTGCTAACATTTTAGGGAAAGTACCAGCTTCCAATCCTGCAGCATCCTGATAACCAAACCCCTCAATCAATCCCTTCAACTGCCCTTGCGAATCAAAATCCGTAAAAGCAATCTGCTTGCCGCCTACTTTTACAAAATCAACCGATCCATTCGGACCGCCGAATGTAATATCAATCTCATTGTAACCTGCAGGTCCGACTAACACTGCCATATCTCCGCCTGCTTCGTTTGCAAGTTTCACTACAGCTTGTCCCATTGCACCAGGGGCTGGGTCACCACCTGATTCAACGTAATCTACATTGATCTTAACCATGGACGAAAGCTCATCGATTAATAAATCACGTTTATCATATAAATCATTCGGCAAATATCCATGCGGCTCAACACTGGCAATCTGTGCGTTCACCTGCGAAATTTGATCGAGCAAGGAATTAACCTTATCCTTCGCAATCCCAATCTCAGTTTTTAAGTCAGTTTTGATCCCATTTAATGAATCAGATAAATAATTAAACGTCTCAGCTAAAGCAATCCCGCGCTGGCGCACTACCGAACGAGCCCCAGCATTGGTCGGGTTCACCGCTAAATCCTGCAGCGACTGCCAGAATTGATCGATCGTATGAGATAAACCAGACTCAGACGGTTCATTCAAGATTTCTTCCATCTTTTGCAGGGCGTCTGCCTTAGTGCCCCAGTATCCGACTTTGGAGTTTTCTCCGCGGTACTGTACATCAAGAAAAGATTCCCGAATTCGCTGAATCGAACCCGCTTTAACACCAGATCCGAGCTGCCCTGGATAGTCTGGTCGGTTCATCGCTGCGGATGGATATGGTTCGGTTTGCGTAAACTCTACCCGCTGTCTGGAGTAGCCTGGTGTATTAGCATTGGCAACGTTATGTCCGGTTGTATAGAGCGCGCTTTGCTGGGTGAACATCGCACGCTTTGCCGTTTCAAGTCCGTGAAAAGTAGAAGGCATTGCTGTTCCTCCTTAATGGTTTAGTCCAAATCTATGCTTTAGTCTGAAACATCCCAGCAGGGACGGTAACTTTCGGTTTATGTCCTTTAGGAGGACCGTAATTAATCGATTCTTCCTTTGGCCGAAAAAGATTTAAGCTCACATGGATAAATTGTAAAGATTGCTGAATGAGCTCATAGTTTAAATTATTTTGAATCTCAATTTGCGCAATCACTGCCTTCAATCTTTCTTTTAAATTACTAAGTCTATCTTGCTGCTCATGAGAAAGATAGGGAAGGCAATCCTCTAATGCAGGATTTTCCACCAAAGGAACAATTGTTTGAGAAGCGGCTTGTCTTTCCTTTTCCGCACGGTCTAGTTCCAGAATCAATTTTTGTTCTTGTTTCAAAATTTGCTGGAGGTTCTCCATGTCGCCTTTTTTCACTGCTTCAGTTTTTTGTTGGGATAAGGCTAGTAATTCTTCATGAAGCTGAAGCATTTTTTCTAGTTGGGTCTGCAATGCTTGCTCAGACATGGTCTTCCCTCCCTTTCATTAGTTCTTATGGTTTCTGAAAAAATCAACTAAACTTTTAGCGACTTTTTCAGGCTCGACTTTATAAGTACCATTTTGAATTTGTGTTTGAATCGCTTCGATTTTTTTCTGACGGTCCACCACAAAAGTAGACTGCTGTTGAAGCTCTTTCGCTGTATGAGAAATTTCAATTTTATCAGAACCTTTTGGCTGCTGCTTAAGGATAGACTCTTGCTTGGCAATTGTCTGCTTATAAGGATTCATCCCCGGAGATCCAAAGTTGTGTATTTTCAAAGTTATTACCTCACTTTCTTATTCGAAAGCACTTTTCTATCTCTATTATCGGACAATTACTCAGGATGTTTATATATTTTTTAATTACAGTTTAGTGACAATGATTACCATAAAAAAACAAGGGAAGCGTTCAGTTGTCGCTTCCCCTCAAGTTATTTCCTTTTTTCATTAGTGTGATATGTAACAGTTCTTTCTCGCTTCTCTTTTTCCTCTATCCGTTCCTGTTCCTTTTTCAATTCTTCTATTTGGGAGCGCAATTTAGTTTGACAGTTATTACATAGTTTCCCCTCGCGGATTGGTGTGCTGCATTTTTCACAAGGATATGTGAGACTAGGAAATTTGCTTAACTGAAGTCTGCCTTTTTTTATAAATTTTATAATTTGTTTCTCAGGTACTCCTGTTCCCTCAACCACCTGAACCAAAGTTGCTGTTCGATTTTCTCGTTGCCTAATAAATGTATAAACAGTTTCAAACTGCTTTTCTTCTTCCTTAAAGCATTCATCACAAACATCCCTAAACGCACTCTTTACAAAAAGCTTGTCGCAATTCGGACAATTAGATAGTTCTGGCATATTAGTCCCCCTGTTTGTTTCTCCCATCTTCTTGGTTTCTATTATACTGACAAGCTTTTATTTTGGCGAGTGTCTGATAGATTAACCCCTGGCGATAGTTAGAGATAGAACCTCTTTTGCACCGTAATATTTGAGAATTTTGGCGGCGTGACGGATAGTTGCGCCAGTGGTGTAAATATCATCGAGAATAAGAACAGATTTGTCTGTGATTGATTGGTCGCTGCTCCATTGAAATATATTCTCTTGAAGGAGCCGTTCATCTCTTGCTTTTTTGGATTGTTTTTCACTGTGCTGGCGTGTTAAAAGTGAGGAGAATGTAAGACCCCCCGCTTCTATTAAAATCCCTTCTGCTTGATTGAAACCACGCTCTTGCAGCCGCTCTTTTGAAAGTGGAATTGGCACAATCAAGTCTGGCTTCAACTGTTTTATTTTAAGATTTATGCCTCTTTTAAAAATGTTTGCCAGTGCATAGTCACCGCGAAATTTGTATTGACTAATAATCTCTTTTAAAAACTCATTGTACAGGAAGAGTGATTCATTTATTCTAAGGACTCCCTTCCATTCGGGATCTTCCTCCCATCTAAAGCAGTCATAGCAAATGTGACCTTTCCGATAGGCTGGAGCTAGCATAGCTAACGGCCGAGAACATGTAGCACATAATTCTCCTGATAGTGGTTCCAATTTTTCTTCACAATCCCCGCATAAAACAGAATGATCCCCATAAACAAGGGCGGTCCACGATGCTTCGGTCTGTCGTTTTTGATGACAGAATAAACAATCCGGATAACGCAGCTGCTGAAAAAGATCAGTGATCATGTTCATAATAAATACCCCTCCTTTTTCGCAAGCCGGTTCATCTTTTCAATATGCTTCCTCGCCTTCACCATTTCTTCGGTTTTTCCATAGTGAAAAAAAGCGACCTCTCCACTTGGATAGACTGGACTTCTCCCGACTCTCCCCGCTATTTGCACAAGAGCACTTTCGGTAAAAATCCGCTCCTCTGCACCAAGCACGGCAACATCCAGATTCGGAAAAGTTACTCCTCTTTCTAAAATCGTCGTTGTTAAAAGCATCGGGGTTGTATGGTCGCGCATGGCCTGAACTTTTTCTTTCCGATTTGGATCTTCCGCATGGACAGCTTCGATCTTAGGGTGAAGGGATTTAAATTGCGGGAGAGCTTCTTCCATCAGCTTGATATGCGGGAAAAAGAGGAGAATTGGCTTTTCAGATTTAAGGCGCGAGTTAATCCATTTGAGTAAGGTGGCCGGGATTTGATTTCGTTGGAGCACCTTCTTCCAGTTTCCAATCCAGTAAAAGGTCGGAACCGGTAAAGGATGGCCATGATAACGAGCTGGGATTTGTACTGAGGGCAAACTGCCTTTTCTTGCGTTAGATTGGAAAGTGGTATTGGGAGTGGCGCTTAAATAAATCGTAGAGGATCCTTCTTTCTGCGCTTTTTTTACTGCATGCTGAAGGGTTTCATCAGCAGAAAAGGGGAAGGCATCGACTTCATCAATAATTACAGTGTCAAAGGCTTTTTCAAACCGATAAAGCTGATGCGTGGTGGAGACAACAAGCGGAGAAAATACATGTCGGTCCTCACTTCCTCCATAAAGGCCGACTACTTTAGTATCCGGAAAAGCAGCTTGCAGCCTCGGCAACAGTTCAAGTACCACATCCGTTCGAGGAGTCGCAACGCAAACTCTTTCTCCCAGTTGCAGTGCCGCCTCGATTCCCTGAAACAAAATCTCCGTCTTCCCCGCTCCGCAAACCGCCCAAACGAGCAGGTTACTCTTTGATTTCACAGCTTCAACCACTTTGTTCGCGGCATTTTGTTGGGCTGGCGACAGTTCACCTTCCCATTGAAGACTAAAAGGTTCCTTTAAGGGTTCTTGCCCTCTCCATGTATAAAGAGAACTGCACGCCGATACCCGTCCCATCCTTATACAAGCACGGCAGTAAGCACATTCCTTCCCACACCGGGCACACGGCATTTTATAAAATAATGATCTTTTCTTGTTGCCGCAGCGATTACAGTGGTATGAGCCACCTTGCTCAGTCACACCTGGTTTTAAAGCAACCAATCCTTCTTGTTTAGCTTCATTTAAAACCGTTTCGAATTCTGCTAACTCTTCCTTTAATAACACCCTTCCTGATAAAAACAACTGAAGATCTTCAAATTTCTGGGGAACGTTCAATTTAACATCTCCTTGAGGGTTAATTTTTTTAATAGGGGAAATGCGAGGATACAAAAAGGCAAACCAAATAAATGAGTTTGCCTTTTCATAGAGGTTGTTATTTTTTCATCCAGCCCAGACCCATGGCACCCTCACCTAAGTGGGTTCCGATAACAGGTCCAAAATAACTGATCATGAATTCTACATTCGGATAAAGCTGCTGCAGCTCTTTCATCCATTCCTTCGCTTCATCTTCGCGGTTCGCGTGGATAATAACGGCCTGAAGCGGCTCACCCTTATTCGCATCTTCGCCTAGAAGCTCAGTAATTCGCTTCATCGCTTTCTTGCGAGTCCGAATTTTTTCAAACGGAACGATCTTCGTATCAACAAAATGAAGCAAAGGTTTGACCTGTAGCAGGCTTCCAATCAAAGCTTGCGCACCTGACAGTCTTCCGCCTCTTTGCAGGTGGGAAAGATCATCAGCCATGAAGTATGCTTTCTCTGTCTTTTTCAAATACTCCAGACGATCGACAATTTGTTCAGGCTCGGCACCTTGTTGAGCAAGCTTTGCTGCCTCAATCGCATAGAACCCCTGAACCATACAGCTTGTTTCCGTATCAAAAGGGTACACTTTAATGCCTTCTACCATATTTCCGGCTGAAACGGCACCCTGGTAGGTCCCGCTAATCCCGCTTGATAAATGGACACTGACGATTGCATCATAATCCTTGGCAAGCTTTTCAAACAGCTCAACAAACTCCCCAACAGATGGCTGCGAGGTCGTCGGCAGCCTGTCTGACCGCTTTACCATTTCATAAAAATCATTCACATGAATTTCTAATTCTTCCCGGTACACCTCATCACCAAAGATAACGCTGAGCGGAATGTACTGAATGTTATACTGCTCACGAAGCTCCTTCGGTAAATAAGCCGTTGTATCCGTGACGACTACAGTTTTCATCGCTCTACCTTCCTTTTAGGTACTATTTTAAAAAATCATTTTGTGCTTGAAGGAAGGGCAAAAAAAAGAAAATAAAAAATAAAAAGTCCGTGTATGCCCGCTCCATCCTTCATTCAACTAATCTCTATTATTTTATATAAAAATAATCAAAAATGCATCAAACTCTTTCATTCTTGGAAAACTTCTCTATTTCTTGCTGAAATCCTTCTGGAAAAAGAAATTTTGAATGCGGACCCACATAACCGGCGTAGAGCGGCACATTAACCATGCAGGTTGGAGCATATCCGACGTGGAGCGTCACATAAACTATGCAGGTTGGCACGTATCCGGCGTAGAGCGGCACATTAACCATGCAGGTTGGCACATATCCGGCGTAGAGTGGCACATAAACCATGCAGGTTGGCACATATCCGGCGTAGAGCGGCACATAATCATGCTGGTTGGCACATAGCCGGCGTAGAGCGGCACATTAACCATGCAGGTTGGCACATAACCGGCGTAGAGCGGCACATTAACCATGCAGATTGGCACATAGCCGGCGTAGAACCGCACATAAACCATGCAGGTTGGCACATAGCCGACGTGGAGCGGCACATAAACTATGCAGATTGGCACATAGCCGACGTGGAGCGGCACATAAACTATGCAGGTTGGCACATATCCAGCGTAGAGCGGCACATTAACCATGCAGGTTGGCACATAGCCGGCGTAGAGCGGCACATATACCATGCAGGTTGGCACATAGCCGACGTAGTGCGGCACATTAACCATGCAGATTGGCACATAGCCGACATGGAGCTGCACATAAACTATGCAGGTTGGCACATATCATTCCGGACTCAGCAACCGATACCCAAATTTGAAACGCAAGAACCGTCCCCCCGTTTCACCCCTGTTTCAAGCCCGAACAAAAAAGACCGGTACAGAACACCACACAGTGTTCCATACCGGTCTCTCAAAAATCTGGACCTTGATTAACTTATAATCTATTAAACTACCTAACTTCCACCCAGCCATTTTTAATCGCCACAACCACGGCCTGTGTACGATCGTTTACATTCATCTTCTGCAGAATGTTACTTACGTGGTTTTTAACCGTTTTTTCACTAATAAATAGCGCTTCGCCGATACCGCGGTTGCTTTTACCGTCAGCCAGCATTTGCAGGACTTCGCATTCGCGGCGGGTTAACAAATGAAGCGGACGCTGAACTTCAGTGAAGTTCACCTGATAAGAAGAATCATCTTCTTCGGTTGCCAAGCGGCGGTATTCATTAACAAGGTTATGTGTAACCTTTGGATGGAGGTAAGAGCCGCCATCGGCTACGACTTTAACCGCTTCAATTAAAGCGTCTGCATCCATTTCTTTTAATAAGTATCCCATTGCACCTGTTTTTAATGCATGGGTTACGTATGTTTCATCATCGTGGATGGAAAGGATGATAACTTTTGCTTCTGGGCTCGCTTCAATCAATCGGCGAGTTGCTTCGACTCCATTAATATTAGGCATGTTGATGTCCATGATCACGACATCTGGTCTATGCTTTTGGACAAGCTCCAATGCGTCTTCTCCGTCGTCCCCTTCAGCAACGACACGGAAACTTGGTTCGAATTCTAGAATACGTTTTACACCTTCGCGGAAAAGTTGATGGTCATCGATAATTACTATGTTTGTCATGGAACCGGTTCCTCCTTATTTCCCATATCTCTATACGTAATTGGCTATTTCTAAGGGAACTTGGATTAAAACATGAGTGCCCTCTCCGATTTTGGAGTCGATCGAGAAGTTCCCCTCTAACAACTCGATCCTTTCTTTCATACCCATAATTCCAAAACTTGAATCCGATTTATGCTGATTAATATCAAAGCCTTTGCCATTATCTCGAATGGAGGCGTTTACCTTTCCGCATCTGAATTCAACCTTCACAGTAATTTCAGATGCCTCCGCATGCTTAATTGCATTTTGAATCGATTCCTGAATCATTCTAAATAAGGCAACTTCCAGTTTGGAAGGAAGGCGTTTTTCCTCGCCTATGAACGAAAAATTGATTTTGACCTTATTATAGTCTTCGACTGTATGTACATATTTTTTGAGGGTGGGGATCAAGCCTAGATCATCAAGTGCCATTGGCCGCAAATCATAAATGATTTTCCGGACTTCATAGAGGGCCGAACGAACCATTTGCTTTAAGCTTTTGATTTCATTGAGCGCTTCTTTGGCTCCTCTTTCCCGGAAAACCCGATCCACTAAATCTGATCGCATCAGGACATTCGCCAGCATTTGTGCAGGACCGTCATGGATCTCGCGTGAAATTCGTTTTCTTTCTTCCTCCTGGGCCTCGATAATCCGAATCCCAAAATCCTGTTTTCGTTTGGCATCTTCAATCACTTCGCCAAACACCTTAAGATCGCTCGTTAAATACTTAAGAACAACAGTAATTTGCGAAGCTAGCCGATCTGCCTGATCGATGGTTTCCTGAAGTCCAACGAGCCTGCGTTCAAGCTCGTCCCTTCTTTCACGAAGCTGCTTTTCTTCCTGTCGGTTCATCGTCAGTTCAGTTTGCAGCTGATGAGCCTGTTCGTAAGCACCTCGTACTTCTGCCTCGCTATATTTCGTAAAATCTTTGCTCACTTCGGATAAGCGTTTTCGTGCCATTCGGACCTTAGTCTCAAGCTTGTCCCCCGTATCAATGGTTTGCAGGACCATAAGCTTAATACTCTTCAGCTCATCAACAATACTTTGATAGTCCTGGCGGCAATGCTCCGAAATTTGAAAAATTTCCCCCTTGCTGTTGTCTACCGTTTTGACAAGCCTCTCGAGGATTTGATCCAACAAGCGGACATCCCATTTCCTTGAGACCATAATCCTACCCCCATGTCGTATGCCTTCTACCCATTTTAGTGCGATTTTTAATTAAAACACATATCTTTTCTCAAATATTGACGATTATCGTATACTATAAAATGAAATTAGCAGGACATACACATATGGTAATTTTTCCTATCATTATACCAGTTGTCGAAAAAAACCTAATGTGTCAAATCACCTATTTTATTGCGTAATTTCGAATTTATAGATAATTCTCTTCCTATAAAATAGGACATCTAGGCTACACTGTGACCATTATATCATGACCTGGTAACAGTTTTATAAAAGTTTTTTTACATTTGCTTTAAAGCACGAAATTTTTTTAAAAATAGAGAGGAGCTATCCAAATGCTTCCATCCTACATCACAGTTAAGGGTTATGGCGAACATGAAATTGAAATTCAAAAATCACGATTTATTGCACACGTCAGCCGGGCAGAGACTGAGAGCGAGGCGTTAGAGTTTATCCAAACAATAAAGAAAAAACATTGGAATGCGACTCACAACTGTTCAGCCTATCTGATTGGAGAAAATGATCTGATTCAAAAAGCCAACGATGACGGCGAACCAAGCGGAACTGCGGGTGTTCCGATCCTCGAGGTTTTAAAAAAAAGAGGCTTAAAAGATACAGTTGTTGTCATAACCAGGTACTTCGGCGGAATAAAATTAGGGGCAGGGGGCCTGATTCGCGCCTATGGAAAAGCGACCTCAGAGGGGATCAACCAGACAGGTGTAGTTGAGAGAACTCTTATGAGGGTGGTTTCAACGAAAATTGATTACACCTGGTTGGGCAAATTAGAAAATGAATTAAGAGGTTCCGTTTACGAAATTAAGGACATCCATTATTTGGATAACGTGATCATTGAAACTTTTGTCAAAGAGGAACAAGCAGACCCTTTTATTGCATGGATGACAGAGCTGACAAATGGCCAAGCTGATTGTACGTTAGGAGAACAGCTTTATCTTGAAAAAGATGTTTTCTAAGCTTACTAAACGGGCATAAACTGGATTACGCAATTATAGAAACGCAATTGTTACTATTTTGTCATTAGACGAAAATCGAATCTCGTTGTAAAATGTAGACTAGTGTCGTATAGTTTTAAGTACGATTTTTTGTTTTTTTCGAAAAGAGCCTCGAAATTAAATAGAAAAGAGGCATTTCTCTTTGGAAAGGGAGAACTGTAAATGAATCAAAATAGACATCGCTTTAGGATGGAACAAAAAAAGCGAAAACGCAAAAGAGTCTTTCTTTGGGTGCTTGTTCCACTCTTAGTCCTAGCAGTCGGATCTTCCGCCTATTTGGCTTACTTATATAATGTTGCCAAAACGTCAGCCGAGGAATCTTATGATGAAGATTTTAACCGGGAGACGAAGTATCGGAAGGAAGCTGTTAATCCCGAGAAAGATAATGTGTCCGTTCTCTTCATTGGAGTCGATGACAGTGAAAGCCGTGACTATGGGGAAGCAACTCGCTCTGATGCATTAATGCTTGCGACGTTTAACGTCGAGGATAAAACCGTTAAGCTTGTCAGCATTCCGCGTGATTCTTATGTATACATCGATGAAGTCGGATACTACACAAGAATTAACCACGCCCATGCATATGGCGGACCATCCTTGACTATGCAAACCGTTGAAGAGCTTTTAGAAATTCCAATTGATTACTATGTCCGTTTAGACTTCTATGCGTTTATGGATGTTGTAGATGCGTTAGGCGGTATTGAAGCTGAAGTGCCATATGAAATCTGGGAAAAAGATGCAGAAGACAACAGAGAGGCAATTCACCTCCTCCCTGGTATGCAGGAATTAAATGGTGAAGAAGCGTTAGCCCTCGCCCGTACTCGTAAACTTGATAACGATATGGAACGCGGCAAACGCCAGCAGGAAATCTTAAAAGCTATTTTGGACAAAGCGGTTTCCGTTGGAGCTATCACGAAGTATCCAGAAATCATGAGAGACATCTCAGCCAATACAAAAACCAATCTAACCTTTGATGAGATGAAATCATTTGTGAACTACGCCTTAAGCGGAGATCTTCAAATCGAAAACCTCCAGCTAAAAGGTTCAGATTCAATGATTAATGGAGCGTATTACTATCAGTTAGATGAAGCAGCCCTTGCAGAATTAAAGGCTGTGCTGCAGACGCATTTAGAATTAGAAGGCACATCAGTTGCCAAGAGTGATGACGAGGATTTAACGAATTAATCATAAAGATAAACAGTGCTCTATTTGATAGGGCGCTGTTTTTTTGTTCTTTCACTGGTTTATTGAAAAAATCAATGTAATGAAAAAATAGAAATCGGGGCGGCACATAAACCACGCGGAACGGAACATTAACCGCGCAGGGCGGCACATTAACGACGCGGGGCGGCACATTAACAACGCGCTAGAGGCACATAAACCACGCGGGACGGCACATAAACCACGCGCTACGGCACATAAACGACGAAGAACGGCACATAAACCGCGCAGGACGGCACATAAACCACGCGCTACGGCACATAAACGACAAAGAACGGCACAAATACTTCCCGCAACGGCACATAAACTGTAAGAAATCACCAGTCTAAACCGAGACTAACATAAGAGATCTCTATTCCCCATTAAGTAAAAAAACCCCGCAGGTAGTTTCCCTGCGGGGCTCATTAGTTCATCGGTTTCTAATCATTTTAAGCAATGGTTTGTAGTTTTTGCCTACGAGTCCTGTTAGCTCGACGACGATTTCGATGGCAAAGAGGATTAAGAATCCTACGATCACCGCTCCCCACATTGTGGACATGGAGAAAATGAAAGCCGCTAAGCTAAACATCGCTGCCATTGCATAAATGAGTAGTACGGTTTGTCTATGGGAAAAGCCTAACCTTAGCAAGCAGTGATGCAAATGCGATTTATCGGGTGCTGATAATGGCTTTTTATTCACGATTCGCCGAATGATGGCAAAGAGTGTATCAGAAATTGGAACACCGAGTATAATAACCGGTATGATTAACGAAATCGCTGTAACGTTTTTAAATCCGAGAAGCGATAGAACAGCGATCATATAACCTAAAAACAACGCACCGGTATCACCCATGAAAATTTTCGCTGGATGGAAGTTGTAGAACAAGAACCCAATGGTACTAGCTACAACAATGAGTCCCATTGTCATTGCGAAAACATCGCCTTTTAGGAAGGCCATACCAGAAATTGTGATCAAAGCAATAGACGATACGCCTGCTGCCAATCCATCCAAACCATCGATTAAGTTAATCGCATTGGTTATGGCTACGATCCAAAAAATCGTAAGCGGAATACTCATAAAGCCAAATTGAATTTCTCCGCCAAATGGTAAGTTGATGAAATCAACTCTTACACCACCGAGAACAACTACAACCGCAGCTGCAATTTGCCCGAGCAATTTCCACTTCGCCGAAAGCTCAATCATATCATCCAAAAATCCAGTGATGATAATAATGACACTCCCGATTAGGATAGGTGCTGCGTAAACATCTTCTGGCTTTACGATGAGAACGCCGATGATAAAGCTTAAATATATCGCCAAGCCTCCGAGCCGAGGCATGATTTTTTGGTGAACTTTTCGTTGGTTCGGTTTATCTGTTGCTCCAATTTTTATCGCAAAACGTTTGACTAACGGTGTTAGAACGATCGAGGCAACAAAGCAAATTGCTAAGGTGACATAAACATCAACCATGATATACCTCCCTGATACTTAGCATATCCAAATGTATTTGTAATCATTTCGAAAGAATGTGCATAAACTGTTGTTATTTTGGTAAAACTCTTAAAGAATGTCAGCACTATAAACTATTTCATAGTACGGATCAGGCATATCCAATATGCTTCTCAATATTTACCAGTGTCTTTTTTGACACTCCTAATCGGTATTATAGCATGCTAGATTTAAAAATAGAATTCTATAATTTAAATTTAATATTTTTAAATTTTCATAAAAAAGGACAATTTCCACGTAGAAATATTCCCCTGATTATTTCCCCTTTTTGACTCATCCTTAAACCGCGCTATACCGAAAAATAAATTCCTCTTTAATAAGACGTTCGCGAACGAAATAAGTTGCAATTTTTTCTAGTTTGCTAGACGTGTAGTCAATACCTGCGTAATTTGGTATGATTATTCTTTAGAGAAACCTTTCAACAATAAGGAGCGGACATACATGATGCCCTTTTTAAAGAATACCAAGAATCAGCCAGAAAAAAAGTTAAAAAAGTATTACAAGCTTGTTACCGAAATAAATAATTTGGAACCAATAATTGCAAAGCTTTCGGACCAGCAGCTTCGGGATAAAACAATCGAATTTAAAGAAGCTCTGCAAAACGGCAAAACGATTTTCGATATCCAGGTGGAAGCATTTGCGGTTGTCCGGGAAGCCTCAAAGCGCGTCCTAAATATGCGACACTTTGATGTACAGCTGATCGGTGGTCTTGTATTAACCGAAGGCAATATTGCGGAAATGGCAACCGGAGAAGGTAAAACGTTAGTTGCTTCCCTGCCGAGTTATCTTCGAGCCCTAGAAGGTAAAGGGGTTCATGTTATTACAGTGAATGAATACCTAGCTCGCCGTGACCGTTCGATTATTGGTAAAATCCATGAGTTCCTCGGTCTAACAGTTGGTCTCAACCTTCCTATGATGGAAACCGATCAAAAACAAATGGCGTATAATGCTGACATTACATATGGGGTAGGTCAGGAGTTTGGCTTTGACTACCTCCGTGATCATATGGTCAGAAGTAAAACAGACCGTGTTCAGCGCCCATTTCATTTTGCCATTATTGATGAAGTGGATAGCGTATTGATTGATGAAGCGAAAACACCTTTAATCATCGCGGGAAAAATGAAATCTAGTCCAGAACTTTATAAAATTGCAGCTAAACTGGCAAAACGCTTTGAACAAGATGTGGACTACGAATTTGATGATGAAACAAAGGCTACCAGTTTGACGGATGTAGGAATTCAAAAGGTTGAAAAAGCCTTTGGCGTAGACAACCTGTATGAGTTAGAGCATCAAACGCTTTATCATTACATGATTCAGGCTGTACGCGCTCATGTTATGTTCAAACGCGATGTTGACTACATTATTAAAGACGGTAAAGTTATGTTAGTCGACATGTTTACTGGCCGAATTATGGATGGCCGAACACTTAGTGACGGACTTCATCAGGCAATTGAAGCAAAAGAAGGCGTTGAAATTACAGAGGAAAACAAAACACAAGCCTCCATCACGATTCAAAACTATTTCAGAATGTATCCGAAACTCGCAGGAATGACAGGTACAGCGAAAACGGAAGAAAAAGAATTCTTGCAAGTATACGGAATGGAAGTTGTCCCAATCCCAACGAATATGCCTGTTATTCGTGAAGATTTAAACGATATGGTTTTTGCAACAATTGAAGATAAATATAAAGGCGTTGTTGAAGAAGTAAAGGCACGTCATTCAACGGGACAGCCAATCTTAATCGGTACAACCTCAATCCTTCAATCCGAAAAGGTGGCACAGTATTTAAAAGAAGCTGGTTTAAAATTCGAATTATTAAATGCTAAAAGTGTTGAGCAGGAAGTTGAATTAATTTCTGCTGCTGGTCAAAAAGGCCAGATTACAATCGCTACCAATATGGCTGGCCGCGGAACCGATATTATGCTTGGTGAAGGAGTAGCCGAACTCGGCGGTCTCCATGTTTTAGGAACAGAAAAACATGAATCCCGCCGGATCGATAATCAGCTTCGAGGACGGGCAGGACGTCAGGGAGATCCAGGTTCATCTCAATTTTTTATTTCTATTGAAGATGAAATGTTCCGCCGTTTTGCCAAAGATGATGTTGAAAAATTCCGCAAAAAGATGAAAGTAGACGAGATCGGTTATATTACAAACTATAGTGTTGATGAATTAGTGACACGAACTCAGCGGATTGTGGAAGGCGCTAACTTCTCAATGCGTGAGTACAATTTAAAATTGGATGATGTCATTAATGAACAAAGAGGAATAGTTTATAAACTTCGAAATCGTGTTTTAGACGAAGAAAACCTGATCCCGCTCGGTGTAGATATCTTCGAAGCCGCATTAAAGCATTCGCTTGAAGAAACGTGTCCTGAGGATGAGGATCCGGTTGAATGGAATTTTGAACGGCTAAAACGGATCGTTCAACAGCTACTGCATGTTGAATTAGATATTCATGACGAAAATGTGGATGACATTGAAGATATATGGAAACAACTAAAACCAATCTACAACGAGTGGAAAACGGAAGTACTAGCAGACGAGTATAATGAGACTGCTCAATACTCTCTGCGCTTCACAATGCTAAATGTGATCGACCATTATTGGATCCGTCATTTAGAAAACATGACTCGATTAAAAGAAGGCATTGGCCTTCGCTATTATCAGCAGGAAGATCCGGTTCGTATATATGCCAGAGAAGGCCTTGAGCTCTTTTCAAGAATGTATGCTACAATTGAAAGAGAAATCTCGCTTAATATGGCCAATCTAATCAGAGCATTGAAACAAGAATCGGAGGTAGAACAATGATCCCTTTTTTCAATAAGAAAAAGGATGGAAACTTAAAGAAGAAGGGTAAGGATTCTTCTTTCTCATCAGATGAATTGCAATTGGAGAATGGAAAAACCGGGATCGAGGAAGAAATTCACCCTGAGCTTTCCATTCATCCATCATGGAATATTAGCCCAGAAAAACAATATGTATTTCGCTTTTTAAATAATGACCTAGATCCATTAAAACCAAATCAAATCTCTCTCGCCGGTATTGAAATTGACAGAGAAAATGATGAGGTTTTAGTCACTGCATTCGTTCGTAACAGCTTACCGAATGAGGTACTGCTTCATGAAATCGAATTACTGCTATTAGACGAAAAAGATCAAATCCTGGCTAGACACTTTTTCAACTTCGAGGAACTTGGAAAACTGCCAGCCAACTCAAGCCGTCCTTGGGTATTTAAGTTTCCAAAGTCCGCTGTAAAAGCAGACGAGCTTCCTGAAGAAAACTGGAGACTTGCCTTTAATCTAAATACAATGAGACAGCATCAACTGGATTTAGACCCAAGCTGGAAAGAACATGTGAATGAAGATCAGGTTAAAAAGTTAAATGAAATTATAAATAAACTCCCTGCCTTAGGGAAAAATGAATTTAACCTAACTGGTTTAGAATTGAAAAAACTAGAGGATGGCCGACTCGCAACAACCGTTTTCCTTCGCAACGGAAACAGCCAAGATATCACTGTTTCACAGCTCCCGCTACAAGTTATGAGCGGCGACGGCAAGGTTGTAGCAAAAGGTCAATTCGAACTGCCAAACATGGTCGTCAAAGCCAATACATCAAAACCATGGACCTTCATCTTCCCGCCAGAGCTGGTAGTAGAGGAAGAAATACCTGCACGGTGGATGGTGTCTGTGGCAGGGCAATAAATTTATATTTGAATGAACCCATTGGATGAGAGTCTGGTGGGTTTTTTTGTTGTTGTGGAACCTCCCTCGGTTTCGGGCATTCCTCCCCCTCCAGTTTCGTGCATGCCTCCTTCATCCTTCGACAAACTGCAGGAAATTTCGGGGCGTAACAGGCACGAACTGACACTATCTACCGTCCGGCACACACCACAACCGGCACTTCCATTCACTTCCCCAGACAAAAAAACCACTCCCCCAATCATGATCTGAACCCAAAAAGTTAGACACAGAAATTTAGGCAGCTACTTGGGCATGATTTCGGTATTGAACCGGACTCATGCCTTTTAATTTTGCCTT